>NZ_JBVFVY010000072.1:0-321 GCF_055522295.1 Micrococcus sp. CS26 | reverse complement strand
AATGGAATCCTTCTTCGCGCTGTTGCAGAAGAACGTGCTGAACCGGCGTCGCTGGCAGTCCTTCGACCAGCTCCGGCTCGCGATCGTGAGCTGGATCGAGCGGACCTATCACCGCCGTCGTAGGCAGGCCCGTCTCGGGAAGCTCACCCCTGTCGAGTTCGAGATGGTTCAATCAGTCCAGGCGGCTGCCGCCGCCTGATAACTCGTGTCAAGCAAACTCATGGCAGACCCCCAGCACGAGACCAGGCCCGCGGACCGTCACCGGCCAATGCATAGAGGCATCTGACAGGGGCGATCGTTCATCGATGCCAGATGGCCCAG
>NZ_JBVFVY010000071.1:0-330 GCF_055522295.1 Micrococcus sp. CS26 | reverse complement strand
AGCCCGCCGTCGTCGCGGCAAGTCCGACCCCCTCGACGCCCACCAGGCAGCGGTCGCTGTCCTCGCAGGAACGGACACCGCGATCCCAAAGTCTGGTGATGGCGCGGTCGAGTCGATGCGGATCCTCCTCGCAGAGCGGCGCTCGGCGGCCAAGGCCAGAGCGCAAGTGATGAACCAGATCCACGCGCTGCTGATCACCGCACCCGAGCTCGTGCGACAGGCGTTCCGCGCTCTCAGCGGGCAGCGTCTGGTGAACACGCTCGCCAAGACTCGGCCCGGAACAATCACGTCCCCCGATCCCGCGGTCGTCGCCCGGCAGACACTGCGACG
>NZ_JBVFVY010000070.1:0-348 GCF_055522295.1 Micrococcus sp. CS26 | reverse complement strand
CCGTTCGACCTTCCCGTTATGGCGCGGGGTGTAGGGGCGGATCCGGTGGTGCCGGCCCCCGAGCGAGACCACCTTGGCGGTGAAGTCCACGGCCCGGTAGTTGTTCCCGTTGTCCGTGACCACCCGGTCCACGGTGATGCCGTGGGCGGCGAAGAACGCCCGCGCCCGGCAGAAGAACCCGATCGTGGTCACCGCCTTCTCGTCCTCCAACGCCTCGGTGTACGCCAGGCGGGTGTACCCGTCGATCGCCGAGTGCAGGTAGGTGTAGCCGACCCGCCGGCCAGGCCCGCGCTTGGAAGCACGGCCTGCTTCACTGTCACGTCCGTGAGCACGCCAGCCGCCCCCGTC
>NZ_JBVFVY010000069.1:0-530 GCF_055522295.1 Micrococcus sp. CS26 | reverse complement strand
TGCCGGTCCTGTCGCGCGACTTCGATGACGGTCAGCCCCGCCGTGGTCAGCGCGCGTGCGAGGCCAGCCCCGTACGACCCCGTTCCCTCCACCCCGATACGGACGACATCACCGTGCGCGTGGAGGAACGCGACGATCTGCGCGTAACCGCGACCGTCGGCACGGAACTCTCGGTCCGCGACAGGTCGGCCCACGAGATCGAGGATCGCGACGTGATGCGTTTTCTTGTGCGTGTCGACCCCGGCGACCAACTCGGAGCCTGGTGGCAACGGGTTGGTCAGCGGCGGGTCGAGTGTCATGCTCGTCATTGACGGGATTCCCTTCCAATGGTGATGAACGTCACCGCGGGTCGGGTGAGTGCAGACAGCACAAAGGTGAGACGACTTTCCGGTCAGGCTCCTATCAAGTCATGTGCCCGCCCGGCCCGCAGCGACCCCGGCGTCGACGGACAGATCCACAAAAAGACAGCCGCGAACGGCGTCCGTGTAATTTCGGGTCACGCCGGCGCCGGAGCCGAATCCATCATCTCT
>NZ_JBVFVY010000068.1:0-555 GCF_055522295.1 Micrococcus sp. CS26 | reverse complement strand
GCACTGCCGAGCGTACTCGGCTGGGGTTAGGTAGCCGAGCGAGGAGTGCCGGCGGTGGTGGTTGTACTCGTCCTTCCAGTCGCCGATGATGACCTGTGCGTGCAGCAGCGAGTAGAAGCTGTTGATGTTGAGGCACTCGTCGCGGATCCGGCTGTTGAACGACTCGACGTACCCGTTGCGCCACGGCGAGCCCGGAGGGATGTAGGACAGGCCGGTGCGGGTGCCGGCCCAGTCGGCCATCGCCTCGCTGATGAACTCCGGCCCGTTGTCCGACCTGAGCACCGCCGGGGCGCCCCGGGCGGCGACGAGGTCCTCGAGGTGGGCGGTGAGTCGGTCGGCGGTAATCGAGCGCTCCACGAGCCCGCCGATGCACTCCCGGGTGTGTTCGTCGACGATCGAGCAGATCTTGATCGGTCGTCCGTGCTCGTCGGCGTCGAACTGGAAGTCCACCGCCCACACCACGTTCGGCGCGTCCGCCGTCGGCGCGTCGACGGTCGAGGACCCGACGCGCTTGCGTCGACGCCGCTGCGGGACCCGGAGCCCTTCGTCACGCCA
>NZ_JBVFVY010000067.1:0-587 GCF_055522295.1 Micrococcus sp. CS26 | reverse complement strand
CTAGGTGTAGGAGGGCATGACGTTGTTGACTCGGGTCGGTGCCAGTGAGGCCGGAGGAGCGTCTCCGCAGGAGGTATGAGGCCGATGGTAGTTGTAGTGGTTCACCCACACCTGCAGGGCCTCACGCCGAGCTTGCTCTGAGGAGTACGGGCGGGCGTAGAGGACCTCGTCCACCATCAGCCGGTTGTACCGTTCGACCTTCCCGTTATGGCGCGGGGTGTAGGGGCGGATCCGGTGGTGCCGGCCCCCGAGCGAGACCACCTTCCGGGTGAAGTCCACGGCCCGGTAGTTGTTGCCGTTGTCCGTGATCACCCGGTCCACGGTGATGCCGTGGGCGGCGAAGAACGCCCGCGCCCGGCAGAAGAACCCGATCGTGGTGACCGCCTTCTCGTCCTCCAACGCTTCGGTGTACGCCAGGCGGGTGAACCCGTCGATCGCCGAGTGCAGGTAGGTGTACCCGACCCGCCGGCCAGGCCCGCGTTTGGCCGCTCGCGCGTTCTCGGAGTCCCGGCCGTGAGCACGCCAGCCTCCCCCCTCGGGGATGCGTCCGATCTTCTTCACGTCCAGGTGCACCATGTGCCCCGGCC
>NZ_JBVFVY010000066.1:0-631 GCF_055522295.1 Micrococcus sp. CS26 | reverse complement strand
TGGGCTGACCCCGTTTCGTAGGTCCAGTCGTTATGAGAGTCGTCCTGTTGCCCGCGGTCGCGGGCAGGGAGACTGGTCAGATCATGACGAACAGCAGGAAGCGTCACACCCCCGAGCAGGTCGTCCGTAAGCTCGGGCAGGCCGACAGGATGCTCGCCGATGGTCAGGACGTCGCGGCGGTGTGCCGGGAGCTCGGGGTGTCCGAGCAGACGTACTACCGGTGGCGGAACCAGTACGGCGGCCTCAAGGCCGACGACGCAAAGCGCCTGAAGGAGCTGGAGAAGCAGAACGCGACCCTGAAGCGTCTGCTCGCGGAAGCGGAGCTGGAGAAGGCCGCGCTCAAGGAGCTGGCTGAGGGAAACTTCTAAGCCCGGACAGGCGCCGCGCCGCCGTCGATCACCTCAAGCGCAAGTTGCGGGTGAGCGAACGGATGGCGTGCCGTCTGGTCGGGCTGAGCCGCTCCGCGTACCGGCGACCGCTCAAG
This sequence comes from Micrococcus sp. CS26, assembly GCF_055522295.1. Classification (NCBI taxonomy): domain Bacteria; kingdom Bacillati; phylum Actinomycetota; class Actinomycetes; order Micrococcales; family Micrococcaceae; genus Micrococcus; species Micrococcus sp. CS26. Next base: position 147 of record NZ_JBVFVY010000066.1, on the reverse strand, counting down.
GGCGACACGGTCGCGGACCCGGATCGGGCGCTCAGGGAGTGGCTGCGCGCCTGGGCGAAGGACCATCCCCGCTACGGGTATCGGCGGGCGTATCACGACGCCCGCGCCGAGGGGTGGGTGGTGAACCACAAGAAGATCCAACGCCTG
>NZ_JBVFVY010000065.1:0-647 GCF_055522295.1 Micrococcus sp. CS26 | reverse complement strand
CTCCTCGATCCCGGCCCCGACCCAGCAGTCCCTGCGCACCCTGGAATGGCTCTCGCGCAGAGAGAACCTCGTGGTCTGCGGGCCCTCCGGCACCGGCAAGACCTTCTTCCTCGAGGCCCTGGGCCAGCAGGCCGTGGAGGAGGGCAAGCGGGTGGCCTGGTTCACCCTGGAGGACCTCGGGGCGATGATCCGGGCCCACCGGCCCGATGACACCATCACCAAAGCCGTCGCCCGAATCCTGCGCGCCGACCTGATCGTCATCGACGACATCGGCCTGCTGCCGGTCGCCGACGATGCCGCCGAGGGCCTCTACCGCATCGTGGACGCCGCCTACGAGAAACGCTCCGTAGCGATCAGCTCGAACCTGCACCCGGCCGGCTTCGACGAGCTGATGCCCAAGACCCTGGCCACCGCCACCGTGGACCGGCTCCTGCACCACGCCCACGTCTGCCAGACCACCGGAGACTCCGTACGGATGACCCAGGCAATGGCCGGGAAGGGAGTCATGCCACTGAACTGATCCCATCACGGTGGCCAGCACCACCACCCAAACGGGCAAACCAGCTGGCCACCAGTGGGCAGTTCTGATGGCCACCAGCGGGAAGAAACACTGGCCGCCTATGGGCAGAACTCAATGGCCCTTGACA
>NZ_JBVFVY010000064.1:0-654 GCF_055522295.1 Micrococcus sp. CS26 | reverse complement strand
GTTCGCGGTCCGACACCTCACGATGCAAGCCGAGATCGACCTGATAGAACAACAGTTGGAGATGCTCGTCCGGCAGGTCAACCCCACGCTGCTGTCCCTGAGCGGAGTCGGTCCTGTCACTGCAGCGACGCTCCTGGTCGCCGCCGGCGACAACCCCGAGCGGCTCGGAACCCGCGCCAGCTTCGCCGCTCTCGCCGGTGTCGCCCCGATCCCCGCCTCCTCCGGACAACGCACACGGCATCGACTCTCTCGCGGCGGGAACCGGCACGCGAACGCCGCGCTGCACCGGATTGTGCTGTTGCGCATGCGGCATCGCGAGCCTCGGACGATGGCCTACTTCGAGAGGCGTCGTTCGGAGCAACTCACCGACCGTGACATCATGCGCTGCCTCAAACGACACGTCGCGAACGAGATCTATGCCGCTCTGCTCAATCCCGCCACCGACAATCCCGTCGGGCGCGAACTCCGAGCACGCCGACAAGCGAAAGGCATCCCGATCAGCGTTCTCGCCGCCACTCTCGGCGTCCCCTACCAGCGGCTCCGACGACTCGAGATCGGCACTCGCGCCGACCCTGAACTCGAGGCCCGAGCGACCGCCATCCTGGAGCAGATCAGCCCGCCACTGGCCGCTTGACAGCAATAGGAGCATCCACT
>NZ_JBVFVY010000063.1:0-722 GCF_055522295.1 Micrococcus sp. CS26 | reverse complement strand
GTGAGGCACAACATGTAGTGGTTGGTGGCGTGGTGCGTCACAGCCCTGGGAGCGAGGAGGACCGCCATGCCAGCCCCGTCAGCATCCGGGCGCGCAGCGCTCTCGGTGCGCGAGCTCGCCACCGCCCAGTCGCCTGATCTCGTGTTCTTCTCGAGCGTGTCGGAGAACACCCGCCGGTTCGTCGAACGGCTCGACCGGCCCGCCGTGCGCATCCCGCTACGCCTTCGTGCCGAAGGACTGATTCGAGTGGCACGGCCGTACGTGCTGGTCGTCCCCACGTACGGCGGCGGGGAACGAGCCGGGGCGGTTCCGAAACAGGTGATCTCGTTCCTGAACGACCCGGCGAACCGGGCCCTCATCCGGGGGATGATCACGGCGGGGAACACGAACTTCGGTGAGTGAAGCGTCCCGGGTTTCGTGCCGCTCCTATGTGGGTGCCAGCTCTCGGTTGAGGGCGGCGTAGTAGGCAGTCTCGTACTCGGCCGGGGTGGTCATAGCCAGGGACGAGTGGAGCCTTCGATTGTTGTACCACTCGACCCATCCGGCGGTGGCGTACTCGACGTCGGCGATGGTCTTGTACGGGCCGTTGTGGAAGATCGTGGTGGTGATGCACTCGGTCTTGTACAAGCCGATGACGCATTCCATGAGCGCGTTGTCATACGCATCGGCGACGGTCCCGATGGACGCGGCGATGCCCTCGGCGGCCAGGTGCTCGGCGAAGC
>NZ_JBVFVY010000062.1:0-741 GCF_055522295.1 Micrococcus sp. CS26 | reverse complement strand
TGTAAGCGGCCATGAAAAGCTGCCCATAGGTGGCCAGGGAATGACCCGCTGACGGCCATGAGGACTGCCCAGTGATGGCCACGGGAACTGCCCGGTGCTGGCCATCTGGTTTGCCCGCGTTGCTCGTTGCCCGCCGCGTCGTGAGCCGGCGGGGGCCTCCTCCCCGGGTTGGATATCGGTGTCGAATCGAATCCAGCGAGGAAGAGGCCCTGAATGAAGGATGCCGCAGAAACCATGAAAATACTCAGTGCCTATGACCTGACCAAGTCATTGCGGGGCGCCGCCGAGCTGGCCGGTTGCTCCCATCACACCGTGGCCCGGCTGGTGCGGGCCCGCGACGCCGGCCAGACCCCTGGATCCGGAGCCAGCCGCCCGAAGGTCACCGATGTCTGGCTGCCCAAGATCGAGGAATGGGTCGAGGCCTCCACGGGCAGGATCCGCGCCGATGTCGTGCACGCCAAGCTCACCGCAATGGGCTACACCGGCTCTGAGCGCTCCACCCGGCGGGCGGTGGCCGAGGTGAAGGCCGCCTGGCGGGCCGGGAAGCGCCGGGTGCACCGGCCCTGGATCACCGAGCCGGGCGCATGGCTGCAGTACGACTTCGGCGATGGGCCGGCGATCGACGGGGCCAAGACGGTGCTGTTCGTGGCCTGGCTGGCCTGGTCCCGCTACCGGATCGTCATCGCCCTGCGTGATAGGACGGCTCCGAGTGTGTTCGCCGCCCTGGACCGGTGCTTCCGG
>NZ_JBVFVY010000061.1:0-1042 GCF_055522295.1 Micrococcus sp. CS26 | reverse complement strand
GCCTGGTGCCCAAGGGCCAGCGGCGCCTCGGGGGCCTGGATGACATGATCATCAGCCTCTATGCCGGCGGAATGACGATCCGGGACATCCAGCACCACCTGGCCTCCACGATCGGCACGGACCTGTCGCACGAGACGATCTCCAACATCACCGACGCCGTGAGCGAAGAGGTCCTGGCGTGGCAGTCGCGGCCGCTGGAGGAGTTCTATCCGGTGATCTATCTCGACGCAATCCGGATCAAGATCCGAGAGAACAGCCAGGTCCTCAACCGTGCCGCCTACATCGCCGTCGGCGTGGACCTCGAGGGCATCAAGCACGTGCTGGGGATCTGGGTCCAGGACACCGAGGGCTCGGCGTTCTGGGCCCACGTCTGCGCCGATCTCGCCAACCGGGGCGTGCAGGACGTGCTGATCGTGTGCTGCGACGGGCTCAAGGGCCTGCCGGAGGCGATCGAGGCGACGTGGCCGGACTCGATGGTCCAGACCTGCGTGGTTCACCTGATCCGGGCCGCGATGCGGTTCGTGGCCTACCAGGACCGCAAGAAGGTCGCCGCCGCGCTGAAGCCGATCTACACTGCCCCCAACGAAGAGACCGCGAGGAAGGCGCTGGCCGAGTTCGAGGCCTCCGAGCTCGGCACGAAGTACCCGTCTGCAGCCGCGACCTGGGCGAACTCCTGGGAGCGGTTCATCCCGTTCCTGCAGTTCCCACCCATGCTCCGCAAGGTCATCTACACGACCAACAGCATCGAGTCGCTGAACTTCCAGCTACGGAAGGTGACCAAGAACCGCGGCCACTTCCCCTCGACCGAGGCGGCGGTGAAGCTGCTCTGGCTGGCGATCTGCAACATCGAAGACAAACGCGCCGCCGAACGCGCTCGGGACCGGGGCAAACCCGCCGGCCAGCGCAAAGCCCAGGGCCGGCTCGTCGAAGGCCAGGCCGTCACGAACTGGAAGCAGGCCCTCGCCCAGCTCGCCGCGGCCTACCCCGACCGGATCAACCCCTACCTGTGACCACCCCGCTTACACAGACAAGTTGACACGCC
>NZ_JBVFVY010000060.1:0-1204 GCF_055522295.1 Micrococcus sp. CS26 | reverse complement strand
GACTGTCAGTCTCTGAGGGCCGGATTCCGCGAGGATGAGGAAGTCCTGGCCGTGGTGCTCTGACCCATCTCTACGATTGACCCACATGGTGTCTTGGCGTTGATCTGTCGGGCCCGCGGCCGGGCACGTACGACCACTGCCGCCGGTCCGGGCGTGACCTGATAGGAGCCTGGAGCATTTTCGTGACCGTGTCCCCGTGACAGTCCTGTCCGCCCACCGGCGTCGGTGCCGCCCCCGCACCCGTAGCCGAAGGACAGCCTCGTATATGAGCCAGATCGCCCCCACCCGTTCCGGTCACGTCGTGATCGGCGTGGACACCCACAAGCACATCCACGTGGCCGCCGTCATGGACTCGATCGGTGGGATTCTCGCGACCGGCACGATCGCCACCGACCGTGCCGGTTACCAGCAGCTACTGGAATGGGCCGCGGACTACGGCACCATCATCGCGTTCGGCATCGAGGGCACAGGCTCCTACGGGGCTGGTCTGGCCTCGTACATCCGTCGCCAGGGGCACAAGGTCGTGGAAGTCTCGCGCCCAGACCGACGCCTGCGTCGGTTGAACGGGAAGTCCGACACCTTGGACGCTGAGAACGCGGCCCGCGCAGTCCTCGCGGGTTTCGCTACCGCCACGCCCAAGAGCGCCGACGGGAGCGTGGAAATGATCCGTCAGCTCAAAGTCGCTCACGACACTGCGGTCAAAGACCGCTCTGCAGCGATGATCACGTTGAAGGCGATGCTCGTGCACGCCGAAGAGAATCTACGCAAGGTACTGCAGGGGAAGACGCAGAAGATGATCGCCCGCCGCTGCGCTTCCCTGCGCCCCCGCGCGCTGAGCACGCCGGAGGAGGCCAATCGTCATGTGCTCCGGTCGCTGGCCAGGCGGTGGCTGTCGTTAAACGAGGAGATCCTCGAGCTCGAGGCCATGATCAAGGGGCTCGTGATCGCGCGTGCGCCGCACCTGCTCGACCAGTTCGGGATCGGCGTGGACACGGCAGCGGAGATCCTCATCGTGGCCGGGGACAATCCCGAACGGATCAAGAGCGAGGCAGCATTCGCCAAGCTCGCCGGCATCAGCCCCGTGCCTACAGGCTCAGGGATGAGCAGCGGAAAACATCGGATCAATCATGGCGGTCACCGTCAGCTGAACGCAGCCATCTACAGGACAGTCATCGTGCGGATGCGCTTCCATGAGCCCACGATC
>NZ_JBVFVY010000059.1:0-1240 GCF_055522295.1 Micrococcus sp. CS26 | reverse complement strand
CACTCTGCCGGACGCAACTCGGCGGAGTCCCTGGGCATCGTGTACACGCCGGTGCAGGTGGTGGACTTCATCCTCCGTGCCGTGGATGAGGCGCTGCGGGAGAACTTCGGTGTGGGCGTCACGGATGAGGGCGTGCACGTGCTGGATCCCTTCACGGGCACGGGGACGTTCGTGGTGCGCCTGCTGCAATCAGGGCTCATCCGCCCGGAGGACTTGCTGCGCAAGTACACACAGGAGCTGCACGCCAATGAGCTGTTGCTCATGGCGTACTACATCGCCGCGATCAACATCGAGGCCGCGTTCCACGGCCTCATGGCCGACCAGGCCCGGGCCGCCGGCAAGGATCCCGCTGCGGTGGGCTACGAGCCGTTCGACGGCATCGTGCTGACGGACACCTTCCAGATGACGGAGGACGGCGACAAGCTCGACGAGGTGGTGTTCCGCTCCAACAACGCCCGCGTCCAGGCGCAGAACAACCTGGACATCCGGGTGATCCTCGGAAACCCGCCGTACTCGGTGGGGCAGACGTCCGGGAATGACGACAACGCGAATCTGAGCTACCCGACGCTGGACGCCTCCATCCGGGACACCTACGCGAAGCTCTCCACTGCGCAAAACAAGAACTCCCTCTACGACTCGTACATCCGGGCCATTCGGTGGGGGTCTGACCGGCTGCTGAAATCGGAGCAGGGCGGAGTGATCTGTTATGTGTCCAACGGTGGGTATATCGACGGGAACACGGCGGACGGCCTGAGGAAGACCCTGTACTCGGAGTTCCACGAGATCTACGTGTACAACCTGCGGGGGAATGCGAGGTCGGCCGGGGACCAGCGCCGTAAGGAGAGCGGCAACGTCTTCGGTGAGGGCAGCAAGACCACCGTGGCCGTGCTCCTGCTGGTGAAGCGGACCGGGGATGTGGAGCAGGCGCGCCTGCACTACAAGGACATCGGTGACTACCTAGACCGGAAGACCAAGCTGGACCTGGTGGACCGGGCGACGCTGCGGTCTCTGGACTGGCAGGAGATCACTCCGAATGCCGAGGGGGATTGGATCAACCAGCGGGATGAACGGTTCCCCTCATTCCAGCCGCTGTCCATGAAGGACGGACGGGACGCGATCTTCGCGTCGAATGGCGCTGGGCTCCAGACGAATCGCGATGCGTGGGTTTACAACTCCAGCAGCGAACATCTCATCTCGAATGTGACTCGCATGATCGACAACTACAACGGTGAAGTGGCCC
>NZ_JBVFVY010000058.1:0-1249 GCF_055522295.1 Micrococcus sp. CS26 | reverse complement strand
CGAGTCTGGTGACATCGCCTCAGCCCGTGTAGCGTTTTTTGACCATATGGCTGAGGCAGCTCGTCGCTGGAAAGCTTCAACCGCCCGTCTCCGCTAGTAGCCTTCCGACCGTTTCTACGGCCTAACACACTGCCGTCACCTGTGAACTCCACGTCCAACCATCCTCCTGCATTCATCAACTGTTGACAGTTATCAGGCAACAGGTCATTATTGTGTTCTAGAACACGTGATCCAAGACACCTAGTGATCTTTATCAACACGTTTGCTGATGTAAGGAGGTGTGCCATGACGCTGAGAACTTCATGGATCAAGCGAGGAGGGGCTCTTCTCGCAGCAGCAGCCCTGGGCTCAACGTTAGGCCTCAGTGCCTGCAGCACTGGGTTACAGAGCGAGCCCACGACCGAGGACTCTCGGCGCCTACTACTCGGCCATGGCGCAGAGCCCGGGAACCCCCGGTCAGAAGCCGCGACGTTCTTCAGCGAACGTGTCGTTGAAGAGACAAATGGAAGGATTGAGATCCAAGTCTTCGGCCAGGAGTCGTTGGGATCTGACAGCGACATGATGGTCTCGGTGGCATCGGGAACTGTAGATCTGTCCGTAAATTCTCAAGGGGCATTCTCCCCCAGCGTTCCTGAAGTCAACCTTGTGGGCCTCCCGTTTCTTTTCGAAAGCAGCGACCACGCGTACGAGGTGATCGATGGCGAGGCCGGCGACTACCTCGCCGAAGTGGCTGAGGATCGTGGTTATCACGTTCTGTCTTGGTGGGACAACGGCATACGGGATATCACCAACAGCACTCGGCCTATAGAAGACCCTGAGGATCTTCGTGGGCTCCAGATACGGACTCCGGATGATCCCATGACCATCGACATTTTCAACTCGCTGGGGGCGTCTCCGACGCCAATGGCTTTCGGCGAGCTCTATCTGGGTCTACGCCAAGGGGCAGTGGACGGTCAGGAGAACCCGGTGGTTAACATCCACTCATCCTCGCTTCACGAAGTACAGAATCACCTAGCCGTCACCGGGCACAAATATGAGTTGAATCCGTTCGTCATCTCAACTCAGACCTGGGCCACTCTCGCCGAAGAAGACCAACAGCTGCTCACCGATATCGCACTCGAGGCACGGGATTATCAGCGAGAGCTGATGCAAGAACAAACAGACAACATTTATGCCGAGTTCGACGAAGAACTTGAGGTCACGCATCCCGACAGGGACGCCTTCCGAAATGCCACGAACGACGTATACG
>NZ_JBVFVY010000057.1:0-1258 GCF_055522295.1 Micrococcus sp. CS26 | reverse complement strand
GCGCCCGGATCCCAGGTCGTGAAGGTCTTGCCGGTGGGGAACCCGGCGGCCTTGCGCCGGGCGGCGAGCATGGATCGGGCCCGACCGGTGGTCTCCTCGACCAGCAGGGCCTTGAGGACCTCGGCCGGCTCCCAGCGTTGGGCCCGGGCGGTGGCCAGTACCTCGGCGGCGATACCGCGGGCGTGGGGCATCTTCAGCTGCCGCAACAGCGCCTCCAAATCGGCCGGCAGCGCCGGTGCGGCGGTGTTCGGGGTGTGGATGCTCACCGGGCTGCCCCCTCGGTGTTGGAGGTACCGAGGCCGGCCCAGCCGGCGGTGCCCTGGGTCAGGGACCGTTCCTCGGTGGCGGTGTGCATCCCGGTGCGGTGGCCGGCGGCGGTGAGCAGGGAGGCCAGGTCGCCGTGGGCGAAGCGCTGGTGCACCGCGGCCACCCCGAGGGCGCGGTCGACCTGGTCGGTGCCGGCGAGCTTGGCCAGGGTGACGGCCTCGGCCATCTTCTGACCGATCCGGCTGGTGCCGGCCGCGGCGGCCTCCACCAGCCAGGTCCTCGCTCCGGCCCCGATGGCCAGGAACTCGGCCTCCGCCGCCGAACGGGGCACCGGGGTGTAGTCCCCGGGCACCTTGTCCGTCTCGTGGCCGGGGAAGTGCGCGTCGTCGATGGCCGGGGACCCGGGCCGGGCCACCCGGTGCCGGGCGACCTCCACCGGCCCCTGCGCACCGGCGTGCATGATCACCACCATCGAGTCCGGTCCGGTGCCGTGATGGCGCACGAACACCTCGGCCCCGAGCAGGTGCGCGGGCACCGAGTACTGGGCGTTTTCGAAGGAGACCATCGGCGTGTTCTCCGGCACCTTCCGTCCCACCCCGTAGGCCACGGTGTGCGCCGTGGCGGGGATCCGATGCAACGCGCTGGTCTCCTCGGCGAGCATGTGGTCCGGGCGGCGCCGGGTCACCCGGTGCTCCCGGGAGTTCACCATGGCCATGAACCCCGCGCAGGCGGCCTCGAGCTCAGCGAACGAGGCGTACTGGTCCCGCAGGTTGGTGTCCTTCGGGACCAGGTCGGCCTTGGCCAGCTTCACCGCGTTCTCCACCCCGCCCTTGGCGGCCGGATCCGCTGGCTGGCAGGTCAGCACCTCCACGCCGTAATGCCGAGCGAACGCCACGGTGGCCTGGTTACGCACCGGCACCCCGGCCACATGAGAGACCGTCACTGTCTTCTCGTTATCCGTCAGCACATAGGTCGGCGCGCCCCCGATCAG
>NZ_JBVFVY010000056.1:0-1408 GCF_055522295.1 Micrococcus sp. CS26 | reverse complement strand
GTGTAACCCTCCCCGGTGGCCACGACCATCTTCGAGACGGACGCGGTCACCGTGGGAGCCTTCGAGCGAACCTTCCACAGCACTCTCGAAAGGACATCACCACGATGACCGCTCCACACATTGTCGACCCTGAACGCCTGCTGCGCGAAGCTCTCGGGGAGGCCTCCCCAGACCTGCTGCGCCACCTGCTGCAGACCGTGATCAACGCACTGCTCTCCGCCGACGCTGACGCGGTCTGCGGGGCCGAGTACGGCAAGCCCTCCGAACACCGGACAGCGCAGCGCAACGGCTACCGCCACCGACCCCTGGACACCCGCGCCGGCACGATCGATGTGGCCATCCCCAAACTCCGGGCCGGCACGTACTTCCCCGAATGGCTGCTCGAGCGCCGCAAACGGGCCGAGTCCGCACTGATCACCGTGGTCGCGGACTGCTACCTGGCCGGGGTCTCGACCCGGCGCATGGACAAGCTCGTACGGCAGCTGGGCATCGACTCGCTCTCGAAGTCCCAGGTCAGCCGGATGGCACAGGAGTTGGACGAGCACATCGAGGCTTTCCGTCACCGGCCGCTGGGCGAGGCCGGCCCGTTCGTGTTCCTCGCCGCCGACGCCCTGACCATGAAAGTCAGAGAGGGCGGGCGGGTGATCAACGCGGTGGCCATGGTCGCCACCGGGGTCAACGCCGACGGGCGCCGCGAAGTCCTCGGGCTGAGGGTGGCCACCACGGAGACGGGTGCGGCGTGGAACGAGTTCTTCGCGGACCTGGTGGCCCGGGGGCTGGCCGGGGTGGCACTGGTGACCTCGGACTCCCATCGCGGCCTCGTGGAAGCCGTGGCGGCGAACCTGCCCGGGGCCGTGTGGCAACGCTGCCGCACCCATTACGCGGCGAATCTGATGGCCGTGACCCCGAAGAGCATGTGGCCGGCGGTGAAGGCCATGCTGCACAGCGTGTACGACCAGCCCGACGGGCCGGCCGTGCAGGCCCAGTTCGAGCGCCTGTTGGACTACGTGCAGGACAGGTTGCCCGCGGTGGCTGGGCACCTCGATGCAGCACGAGAGGACATCCTCGCGTTCACCTCGTTCCCGAGGGACGTGTGGTCCCAGATCTGGTCGAACAACCCTGCCGAGCGGCTGAACCGGGAGATCCGGCGCCGCACGGACTCGGTGGGGATCTTCCCGAACCGGGATGCCGTGGTGCGTCTGGTCGGGGCTGTGTTGGCCGAGCAGACCGATGAGTGGGCCGAAGGCCGCCGGTATCTCGGCCTGGAACTGCTCGCCCGGTGCCGTGAGCCCCTGACCACGGAGCAAGAGACCGTGATGAGCACGGAGGTGATGCCGACCCTGCAGACCTGACAGGTACAAGCCCCCTACAACCTCGAAGACGGCTACACCACTTCCAGGGACTTGAC
>NZ_JBVFVY010000055.1:0-1461 GCF_055522295.1 Micrococcus sp. CS26 | reverse complement strand
GGTCAAGTCCTTTTGAGTGGTGTATCGAGGCTTTGTCGGGTTCCTCGTGGTCGGGTGGGTTGTCAGGCGGCGAGTGCCGCGTGGCCGGGGTCGTCGGTCATGGTGTCGCTGACCTGTAGGGCGGCTTGTTCAGCCGCGGCTTTCGCGGCTGCTTCGGCGAGCATCGTGTCGGTCGCGGTCAGCAATTCCAGGCTCATGTAGCGCCGTGATTCGGTCCATTCGTCGTGCTGCTCGGCCAGCACCGCGCCGAGGAGTCTAATCACCGCGACTCGGCTGGGGAAGATGCCGACGACGTCGGTGCGTCTCCGGATCTCCTTGTTGAGCCGTTCGTTCGGGTTGTTCGACCAGATCTTCTTCCACACCTCCTTCGGGAACTTCGTGAACGTGAGCACCTCATCGCGGGCGCCCTCGAGGTGCTCGGCAGCGGCCGGCAGATGGGTGGCCAGGCTGTCGATCATGTGCTCGTACTGGGCGATCACCGCCTCGACGTCGGGCTGGGTGTAGACGCTGTGCAGCAGCGCTTTCACCGCGGGCCACTGCGACTTCGGGCACACCGCCATCAGGTTGGCCGCGTAGTGGGTGCGGCAGCGCTGCCACTGCGCCGTCCCGAACACCGCCCCGGCCGCTTCGACCAGCCCGGCATGGGCATCGGAGGTGATCAGCTCCACCCCCGACAGGCCGCGGGCAGCCAGATCACGGAAGAACCCGAGCCACCCCTCCCTGGTCTCCGCGGTGCCCAGTTGCAGGCCGAGGATCTCGCGGTAGCCGTCGTTGTTGATGCCGGTGGCGACCATGGCGGCGACCTTGACGACCCGGCCGTGTTCACGCACTTTGAGCACGAGCGCGTCGGCGGCGACAAACCGATACGGCCCAGCATCGAGCGGCCGGGTGCGGAACGCTTCGACCTGCGCATCCAGGTCTTTACTCATCTCTGAGACCTGCGATTTCGACAGGCCCGTGATGCCGAGTCTGCACCAGTTTGTCCATCCGGCGGGTGGAGACGCCGAGCAGGTAGCAGGTGGCGACCACCGTGGTCAGCGCTGCCTCGGCGCGGCGGCGCCGCTCCAGGAGCCAGTCGGGAAAGTAGGTGCCTTCGCGCAGTTTCGGGATCGCGACGTCGATGGTGCCGGCGCGGGTGTCCAGGTCCCGGTGCCGGTAGCCGTTACGCCGGTTGGTGCGCTCATCCGAGCGGGCGCCGTAGGCGGCGCCGCACACGCTGTCAGCCTCGGCCGACAGCAGGGCATTGATGAAGGTGGTGAGCATCTGACGCATCAAGTCCGGCGAGGCCTGGGTGAGCAGATCGGACAGAAACGCCTGGGGGTCGATATCGTGGGGAGCGGTCATCGCGGGTGTCCCTTTCGAGTGGGATGTGAGAGTTTCCTCGAAAGCCTCCCGCGGTGACCGCTTCTACTTCGCGGTCGACACGCCAACCGGAGTCAACGTGCTGCGGGATTCGTACAC
>NZ_JBVFVY010000054.1:0-1470 GCF_055522295.1 Micrococcus sp. CS26 | reverse complement strand
ATGCACCCGGCAACCCTGCACCGGCGGCCTCGACGCCCCTGGTCGGATCGCATAAGCGCTCTTCCCGACACCGACCGTCCGGTCCGACAGGATCCACGTTGAGGCGAGCCCTGCTGGTCCTCCCCGTCGGCGTGGTCCTCAGGGCCGTCGGCCGGGCTGAGGGGCGGCTGGTCACACCTGCGTCATCCCTGCCCGTAAAGGAGTCCGCGGGCCTCCGTGGCCGGCGATCTTCACGGAACCTTCAAGGTTGAGCCCTTCACCCGCGTCGGCGGGGCGGTCTACAGTCGATGAAAGGGCGGGCCGGCGAAGGCCGGTGCGTCGGATCAGATCGACGAAGGAGCACATCATGACCCATCACGTGAGCGCCATGCTGGAGACCTACCCGAAGGAGGTGGGGAACATCGATCGGCAGAAACTGGCCGAATGCATCCAGGCCTGCTTCGAGTGCGCCCAGACGTGCACCGCCTGCGCGGACGCCTGCCTGGCCGAGGACATGGTCGCCGACCTGAGGCAGTGCATCCGGTTGAACCTGGACTGCGCCGATGTGTGCGCCGCCACAGGCCGGATGCTGTCCCGGCAGACCGGCACCAACGTCGAGACCACCCGCGCCCTGCTCGAGGCCTGCCGGGCCGCCTGCAAGACGTGCGGGGACGAATGCGAGAGCCACGCCCAGATGCACGAGCACTGCAAGGTGTGTGCCGAGGCCTGCCGCCGGTGTGAACAGGCCTGCGCGGACCTGCTCGTCACCCTGGGTTGAGCCTGCTGATGACCGTTCCCCCTTGAGGGCGGCCAGTCGTCCATGACGTGCGCAGGGAACCCGGACCACCGTGCTCCCTCGCCGCGGAAGGCTCCCATGGACTCGGAGAAGTATCAGAGGGTCAGGAACGGTGCCGGATTCGTCGCGGCGCTGGACCAGAGCGGGGGCAGCACCCCGGCGGCCTTGCACCTCTACGGGATCGACAAGGATGCCTACTCCGGCCCAGAGGAGATGTTCGACCTGGTACACCAGGTGCGCACACGTATCATCACCAGCCCCAGCTTCGACGGTGAGCGCGTCATGGGGGCCATCCTGTTCGAGAACACAATGAACCGCCAGGTGGAGGGTTCCCCCACGGGCGACTACCTGTGGAACAGCAAAGGCATCGTGCCCTTCCTCAAAATCGACCAGGGCTTGGCCCCGGAACAGCAAGGCGCCCAGCTCATGAAACCCATCCCGCACCTGGATGACTTACTGTCTCGAGCCGTCGAAAAGCACATGTTCGGGACGAAGATGCGCTCGGTCATCAAGCTGCCCGGGGACGGGGTGGGCTCCGTCGTGGAGCAGCAGTTCGGGCTCGCCCGTCAGATCCTCGTTACCGGGCTGGTGCCCATCATCGAGCCCGAGGTGGATATCCGCAGCCCCCGCAAGGCCGAGGTGGAGGACCAGCTCAAGGCGGCAATCCTCGCCCAACTGGACAAGCTCGGAGACGA
>NZ_JBVFVY010000053.1:0-1474 GCF_055522295.1 Micrococcus sp. CS26 | reverse complement strand
TTGAGCGTGGAGGTGTCGTGAGTCAAGGGGCTCGCGCCCTTGTTGGATGATGGGTTCTGCGAAGAATCACATCGTCTACCGAAGGACGCGAGCCATGTTCCAGCCTACGGGCCCACACCTGTCCCTGCCCACTGCCAGCAGCGTCATTGACGCAGTTCGGGATCCGACCTCGGTGGTGTTCAACCTGGACGGTTACCAGGTGCTCGCAGCCTGTGATCTGCCGCTGGGCGGCCGGCGGGTCAGCGCCGTTGCCAACAGCGTCGAGGCGGCCTGCCCTGACTGCGGGGTGGTCTCGACTCGGGTGCATCAGCGCACCCGCCAGCGGGTCAAAGACCTCGGCGTCGGCGGCAAGGACATCGAACTGGTGATCATCAAACCCCGGTTCCTCTGCGCCGAGGCCGCCTGTGCTCGGCGGACTTTCACCCAGGTCACCGACCAGCTTCCTTTCCGTGCCCGGTGCACCGCCCGGTTGAAGGCAGCCGCCGTCGAAGCAGTGCTGGATGAGGGGATGCCGATCTGGCGAACCTGCGCCCGCTACCAGCTTGGGTGGGCAACGATCAACACCGCCGTCACTGCCGATGCCCTCACCATCCCTGCCCCGGACATGGTGCCGGTACGAGCACTCGGGATTGATGAGCACCGCTTCGCCCGCGCTAAGTGGTTCAAGCACCCCGAGACTGCTCAGTGGTGCCGGGTCGAACCGTGGATGTCGACCTTCGTCGACGCCGACACCGGCCACATCCTCGGCGTCGTCGATGGCCGCTCCAGTGCGAACATCACCCGCTGGCTGAAGCAACGTTCCCAGGCGTGGCTGGAGCAGCTGCAGGTGGTCGCGATCGATCCCTCCAGCGCGTTCCGCAACGCCGTGCGCCAGGTGCTGCCGGCGGTGGAGATCAGCGTTGATCATTGGCACGTAGTCCGCCTGGGTAATCAGATGCTCACCGAGGTCCGCCAACGAGTCACCCGCGAAGTCCTGGGCCGGCGGGGCCGGAAAGAGGACTCGGTGTGGGCTCACCGGATGCTGCTACTCCGGGCAGGCGATCGACTCACCGACGCCGGACTCCACCGGTTAGAGCAAGTCTTCGATGATGAGGACTACGAGCAGGTCGCAGCTGCCTGGGCGGTCAAGGAGCGCCTGCGGGCCCTGCTGGCCGCCAGGGACATCCCGGCAGTCCAGAACGCCCGGATCGACTTCGAAATGGCGGTGGCCGCCGCTGACATGGCCGAGACCGATAAACTCGCCGCCACGGTGGCGAAGTGGTGGACCGAGATCAAAGTCTTCGTCCGCACCCAAGTCACCAACGCCAGGACCGAGTCGGCGAACACCGGGATCAAGCAGATCAAGCGCACCGGCCGCGGGTTCCGCAACCAGAAGAACTATCAATCACGTATCCTAGGCACCAGCGTCAGGCAGACACGCCGACGCCGCAGGATCCCCCACCAACAAGGGCTCCACGCTCAACGGTGAATAGCC
>NZ_JBVFVY010000052.1:0-1513 GCF_055522295.1 Micrococcus sp. CS26 | reverse complement strand
ACTGGGCGGGTTCAACCGGTCGTTGCAACACCGTGCGTTGAGAGCGAGCGTAGCTGCTCGGCGAAGACCTCCGCGGGAGTCTTCCAGTCCAGGACCTTCCTGGGCCTGTTGTTCAGCGTGTACGCGACTGCTGCGAGGTCCTCGGCCGACCATCTCGACAGGTCCGTGCCCTTGGGGAAGTACTGCCGCAGCACCCCGTTCGTGTTCTCGTTCGTCGGCCGCTGCCACGGCGAGTGGGGGTCAGCGAAGAACACCTTCGTGCCCGTGGCCATCGTGAACTGGACATGCCCGGCCAGCTCCTTGCCCCGATCCCACGTCAAGCTCTGACGCAGCTGCTCCGGCACCGTCGCCATCGCCTTGATCAGGGCCGCGGTCATCGCCTCAGCCCCGTACCCACCCAGCGACGGCCCGTTCTTCACCGGCGGCCGCTCACCCCATCCCTCCAGGCGGGGCAAGTGGACCAGGATCGTGGCCCGGCTCTTGCGCTCGGCCAGAGTCCCGATCGCTGAACGCTCGGTCCCGATGATCAGGTCCCCTTCCCAGTGCCCGGGCACAGCACGATCAGCGGCCTCGGGTGGGCGCTTGCTGAACACCACGTCCTCGGTGACGTGGCCCTGGGGCTTGTTCCGGGTACGTGCCCGCGGCTCGCGCAGAGCCCGCCCGGTACGCAGGCACGCGACGAGTTCACGCTTGAGCGCCCCACGCCCCTGGATGAACAGGGACTGATAGATCGCTTCATGAGAGATCCGCATGGACACATCATCCGGGAACTCCAGGCGCAGCCGGTGGCTGATCTGCTCAGGGCTCCACGCCGTGGACCACCGCCGGTCCGCCCGGCGCGGTTTCATCTTCCGCCCCTTGAAACCGGGCCCGACCGGTCCCGGCACGGCCACGCCATCGGGGCCCAGGACCACCCCGTTCAGGCGTGCCTGGACGTAGTCGTGCAGTCGCTGGTTCGTGGCCAGCTTCGCCGGCTTGGGCCGCCTGGCAGCTTCCTGGGCCTTCCACTGCGCCACCGTGGCCCGGTACTCCTGCTTCCCGGAACGAGTGGCGCAGTTACGGCGCAGCTCACGGCTGATCGTGCCGGGATCACGTCCCAGCGTGCGTGCGATCTGACGGACCCCCTGGCCCTGGGCATGGAGGATCGCGAGCTCCTCACGCTCAGCGAAGGACAGATACCGGCCGGTGGGCTCGGCTAAGGACAGCGGGGTCATCCCGCCAGCGTGACGGAACCAGCGCGCCCCGACGGGCCAGGACACGCCCACAGTCAGGGATGCCTCGACCGTGGTGACACCGGTGGCGATCACACGCCAGAACTGGCGTTGGACCTCCCGTGAGGGCTGCGGCCTGCCAGGAGAGCGCATCGGGGCCCGCAAGGCCCGATCCGCTCTCCACTGCCGCCGTGTCCCCTCGGGCACGTCACTGATCTTCCTCGCCCAGTCCTTGCTTGCCATCGCCCATACCTCCAGTGATTCCGAGAGGGTGTTGCGACGACCGATTGAATCCACCCTGG
>NZ_JBVFVY010000051.1:0-1528 GCF_055522295.1 Micrococcus sp. CS26 | reverse complement strand
TCCTGCGGGAGAGGCCCACTCGTCTCATCTCAGCCGGCGCCTCGTGGCAAGAACCTCATGACCCACAACAGCTAGCGCCACCTACTGACTCACAGAAGCACGCCACTTACTGATCAAGTCCACACACGGGGCCGACTTCACCAGCACCCGGCTGGACCGGGTCTGCCTGGACACCCACATCCGGCTCATCCACTCCCGCGTCGGGGTCCCGCAGGGGAGGGGCAAGATCGAACGCTTCTACGGCACGATCACCACCGAGGTGCTCCCGCACCTGCCCGGGCACATCCCGCACGGCACCGGCGGCACCCCCACCTCACCACCTGCCCTGAGCCTGGAGCAGCTCGACGCAGTGGTCCAGCGCTACCTGATCGAGGACTACCACGCCCGGGTGCACTCCGAGACCGGACAGGCCCCCGCCGCCCGCTGGATCGGGGCCGGGTGGATCCCGCGCACCCCGGCCCGGGGCGAGGATCTCGACCTGCTGCTGCTCACCGCTGCGACCACCCGCATCGTCCAGCGCGACGGCATCCGCTTTCAAGGCACCCGCTACATCTGCCCGGTGCTGGCCGCCTACGTCAGTGAGACCGTGACCATCCGCTACGACCCCCGCGACGCCGGCGAGGTGCGCGTCTACCACCAGGACACCTACCTGTGCCGGGCGATCGCCCCCGAACTGGCCGCTGAGACCATCACCCTCCAACAGCTGCAGCAGGCCCGGGGCGCCCGACGCGCCGCGCTCAAGCAGCAGCTGCGCGCCCGGCGCAGCCTCGCCGACGCCCTGCCCGCCGACGACCGCTGGGCACCACCACCCGCCCCGGCGCCGGGCCCGACGGCAGACCCGCCGGCGGAGCCGGCGCCCCGACACCGGTTGCGGACCTATGCCACCGACTGAGCCCGACTCCTCCCGGAGCCTGCTGGGCAAGGACGACGACGGCCGGCGCTTCCTCTCCGGCACGTTCGGGGAAATCGCAGCCTTGGGCCCACCCCCGGACCCCGCATCACCCCTGCTCCTTCCCACCCGGGAGCACCGCCGTTTCACCGAGTTCGCCGACACCGTCCGCGCCCACCGCTACATCGGCCTGTGCTGGGGCCCACCCGGGGTCGGCAAGACCCTCTCGGCCCGCCACTACGCCGGGGCCCCGCAATGGGAGCAGTGGCAAAGAGACCTGGGCGAGGACCGCGAGCCCGGCCCCATCCCTGAGCAGGTCCTGCAGGCCCGCACCGCGCTGTGGACCCCGACCGTCACCGCCAGCCCCCGACAGGTCGACCAAGCCCTCCCGCGGGCCTGCCAACAGATCTCCTACGCCATCGACTACCACCACCACGGCCGCGTCGACCCGTTCGTGCACCCCGACTCGCGTTCCTCCGGGCTCACCGAGCTGCTCATCATCGACGAGGCCGACCGGCTCAAGACCACCGGCCTGGAACAGGTCCGCGACTACTACGACCGCCACACCCTCGGGGTGATCCTCATCGGAATGCCCGGCATCGACAAACGCCTGGCCCGTTACCCCCAGCTCTACAGCCG
>NZ_JBVFVY010000050.1:0-1662 GCF_055522295.1 Micrococcus sp. CS26 | reverse complement strand
ATGGCTATGCCCGAGACCGACCTGCTGCGCATCGGCCGCTGGTGCCGTGAACGCGTGCCCGAGCACCTGTGGGATCAGGTGAGAGTAGAAGCCGAGATCGCCGACCGGCACGTCACGATCATCGAGACGCGGCCGCCGTGGGACGGGCAGGGCGACTGGACGCGGTTCCCGGTCGCGCGCCTGCGATACACCGTCAAGACCGGCCAGTGGAGCATCTACTGGCGTGACCGGCACATGAAGTTCCACGAGTACACGAAGAGGCGCCCGACGAAGAACGTCCAGAGTCTGCTCGACTACATCGGCAGCCACCAGGATCCGATCTTCTGGGGCTGAGAGCTCCCACGGCCGTGTCGGTACTCACCGCTACGGTCGGGAGTATGAGCGAAGAGCAATGGGATGAAGCGGCCTTCCGCGCATCGATCCCGGCCGCGCGCGAGAAGGTTGAGTTTGCCGCAAGGTTCTGCGAGATCGGCCCCTCACAGCCCCGCTGGGATAGTCACCGTCCCGTCGTCGAGTTGATCTTCTACCTCTGCAAGCTCGACTACGACATCAAGGTGCTCCTGCTGCCTTCCTGACCGATTGAAGCGCCCTGGGTTTGTTGGAGACTCCTGACCTTGGAAACGAGGATGGAGTTATGCCGAAAGAGCAGACAGCGGGGAAGCCGACGACGCGTCGGTATTCGCCGGAGGAGAAGGCCGCGGCGGTCCGGATGGTGAGGACGCTGCGTGCCGAGCTGGGGACCGAGCATGGGACCGTCAATCGGGTCGCGACGCAGCTCGGGTACGGGGTCGAGTCCGTGCGGATGTGGGTCAAGCAAGCCGACATCGACGACGGCGTCACCTCTGGCGTGAGCAGCGCTGAGGCGCGGCGGGTGCGTGAACTGGAGCAGGAAGTCCGGGAGTTGCGGCGGGCCAACGAGGTCCTCAAGCGTGCTGCGTCTTTCTTCGGGGCGGAGCTCGACCGCCACTACCGGAAGTAGTCGCGTTCATCGACGCGAACAAGGATGACCTGGTCGACGCTCGCCGGCTCGGAGTCGAGCTCATCTGCAGGCTGCTGCAGGTGGCTCCGAGCAGCTACTACGCCGCCAAGACCCGCGCCCCCTCGGCTCGCGCGGTGCGGGACGAGGAGCTGATCCCGCAGCTGGTCGAGCTCTAGGAGACGAACTACCGCGTCTATGGAATCCGCAAGCTCTGGAAAGCCGCCGGCCGGGCGGGGATCATGATCGGCCGAGATCAGACGGGCCGGCTCATGCGCGCCGCAGGGATTAAGGGCGCGACCAGGTCGAAGCGGGTGAAGACGACCCGGCCAGATCCGACCGCGGCGCGGCACCCGGACCTCGTGAAGCGGGAGTTCACCGCGCCTGCCCCGAACCGGCTCTGGGTCACCGACCTGACGTTCGTGCCGACGTGGGCCGGCGTCGCGTACGTCTGCTTCATCGTCGACGCGTTCTCCCGGATGATCGTCGGGTGGCGGTGCGCGTCACACATGCGCACCGAGATGGTCCTCGACGCGATCGAGATGGCCCGCTGGTCCCGCGGCGCTCGCCACGAGGACCTGCGCTGCCACAGCGACGCGGGGTCTCAATTCACCTCCATTCGCTACGGCGAACGCCTCGCCGAGATCGGAGCGACACCGTCGATCGGGACCGTCGGGGACAGCTAT
>NZ_JBVFVY010000049.1:0-1914 GCF_055522295.1 Micrococcus sp. CS26 | reverse complement strand
CACACGCCCGCAGACGCGGCGTGAAGACGACTGTCACCTACACGTGCACCAGTCCCTCCTTCCTCTGGTGTACAGCCGGCCATCGGGTGAGAATCCAAACATCACCGGCGTGCGCAGGCAGAGGAGACCCACATGAGCCAAGAGCAACCACCACCCCGGCATCGTCTCCATGAACCCCAGCAGATCAAGCAGGCCTTGTTCTCAGACCCTGCTGACGACGCCCCAGCCACCTATCTCTGGTCCAAACCAAAGAGAGGCCGTTGCCGACGCTGTCGACTGCCGATCATCTGGATTTACACCGAACGCGAAGCACCCTGGCCCTTCCAGCCGGAAGAGTACGAGAGCGCTGGATTGCCCCCTAAGGCTCAGTGGCGCCTTCCTCGACGTCGGAAGATCATCGCCATCCAACGCCCCGCAGAACGCCCCACCGACAAGGTGCTCATCCCACACACGCATGTCTGCCCCTTCGATGAGGACTCAGACTCTCCGGCCTTGCTCCGCATCCAGAACGAGCTGCGTGCCAGCCTCGAGGAAAGCGACACGGAGGAGAAGCTCTCCTGAACAAGCAGAATCCCCACTTGGTGGACAACACGGAGCTCACGCTCTGCCACACGGAGGAGGAGCCATCACCAGCTCCCGCCCTGGCCAACGCGATATGTACGCCTAGGCCCGAGGGATTGCAGTACCGCACTAACGCATCACCGCGTGCGGCACTGCGTTAGTGCGGGTTATCCTGCCCTCATGGCACCAGCTCCTGTCACCATCGCGTTCATCGCCTCCAAGGGAGGCGTGGGCAAGACCATGGGAACCATCTGCCTCGCCGCCGCCCTGACCCACACCGGCCACAGCGTCGAAGTCCTCGACGCCGATCCCCAGGGCTCGGCCAGCGAGTGGCTGGAGATCGCAGCCGAAGAACGCCCCACAGGCTCGCCCATCCCCTTCACCTACCGGGCCGTGAACCTCTCCGACCTCAAACGGCTGCGCCCGAGCACGGACTTCGTCGTGATCGACACCCCACCGGGCACCCCCGACGTCCAGTCCGCCGCTGCCGCAGCGGCCGACCTGGTCATCATCCCCACCACTCCCAGCGCCGACGACATCGCCCGCACCTGGGCCACCGTCGACGCCCTGGGCCCCACCGTGCGCCTGGTGGCCCTGCTGAACCAGGCCAACCCCCGCACCAAGCTCTTCACCCAGGTCGTGGACCTGCTGGCCGCCGAGAACGTCCCGCAGCTGGCCACCACGATCCCCACCCGCGAGAGCTTCAAGCACACCCACGGCACCTACCCCACCCGTACCGCGCTCGGCCCCTGGCTCCAGGTCGCCGAGGAGATCCAGGAGATGACCCGCCCGTGAGCACCAAGCCCACCCCCGGCGCCGCCCGCGGACGCCGCACCACCACCCCGGCCACCCCCACCGACGGCCCGGACATGACCCTGGCCTACGCCGCCCACGCCCAGGCAGCCGCCGAGCCCATCAAGGCCACCTCCATCCGCCTACCCGAACGCCTGCACAAGCACCTGCGCCGGCACAGCGTCGAGGTCGGGGTGCCCATGTCCCAACTGATCATCCAGGCCATCGAAGCCAAGTACCCCGAAGACTGACCGCAATACCGCAGTGCCGCGCGCATGAATGAGGTAGTGCGGTACTGCGTTAGAGACGCCTCTTCCCATGTCTGACTAAGAGCGATACGCACTGAGTAGCTGCCGGTTGACCATCCAGGAGCCGGGGGATACTGAAAGGCCTCCATCCCTCAATCGACCAAGTCAGGGGAGGTCTCTGGACGGGAGAACAGATAGTTCACTCAGCCGCGCGGCGCAAGAACGAACTCGCCACAACGGACCGAACGCAAGCAGACGGAGTGAGCATCGAGGGGATGTGCAGTGGACCACGGAGAAGAGTTGAGTCCCGGAT
>NZ_JBVFVY010000048.1:0-1940 GCF_055522295.1 Micrococcus sp. CS26 | reverse complement strand
CGCGACGGCGGCCGCCGCAGTCGGGCCGGGCCGTCGGGCCGGGCCGCCGCCTCGAGCGGCGGTCAGTCCGCGCCGAGCCCCTCGCGGAGCGCGTCGAGCTCGTCCCGGACGCGCGCGGCGCCGTCGTGGTCCCCGAGGGCGGACAGGCACTGGTGCAGGCCCGTGAGCGCGCCGAGGCGCACGAGCGTGGACTCGGTGGACTCGCACACCAGGCGGAAGAGCGTCGCGGCCTGCTCGGGGCTGCCGTCCTCGGCCACCACGTAGGCGGCGAAGAGCTCGGCCTGCGCGGCGCCCTCGCGGTCCCCGGCGGCCGTGAACAGGTCGGCGGCCTGCAGCGCGGTGGCGATCGCCTCCGGCCCCCGCTCGAGCGACCACAGGGCCCGGGCGCGGGTGTCCGTGTAGTCGGCCACCTGCCAGTCGGCGCCGGCGTCCCGCACCAGGGCGAGCGCCTCCTCGAGGAGGTCGAGGCCCTCCGCCTGGCCGGACTCGCACAGCAGGTACCCGTGCGCGTGCAGCGCGGCCGGCAGCACCGCCGGGTCCTCGTCCACCGCCTGGCGCGCGGCCGCGACCGCCCGCTCGAACAGGTCGAGGGCCGAGGGCCGGGTGCGTTCGTCGCGCTCGCGGTTCACGAGGGCGCCGGCGGCCAGGAGCGTGCGCGCGGCGTCCTCCCACTGGCCGTGGGCCTCGAACAGGCCGGCCGCCTCCCGCCACAGGGGCAGCGCGTTCTCGGCGCGGTCCTGGTCGTGGTGCGCGTGGCCGAGGTCCACGAGGGCGCGGGCCTGCTCGACGTCCCGGCCGTGGGTGGCCTCGCGGCGCACCAGCCGGGCGAGCAGGGGCTCGGCCTCGTCGGCGCGGCCGGCGAGCACGAGCTGGTGCGCCCACCAGTAGCTCAGGCTCGAGGCCTCCGGCGCCTCGGCCTTCTCCGCGTGCACGGAGGCCAGCTCCCACGCGGCCACGGCGACCTCCTCGTACCCGTCGAGGTCGCCGGCCACGCGCCCGGCCAGGGCCGCCGCGGAGGCGGCGCCGCGCCGCAGCCCGACCGAGGCCATCCGCTCCGCCGCCTCGAACGCCAGGTCGAGGGCGGCCGTCGGACGGTCCAGCTCGTGGGCGGCGATCGCCCGCACCGTGGTGGCGGAGGCCAGGACGGCGCGGGCGGCGGGCAGCGCGGTGACGACGGCGGCCGCCGCGTCCGCCTCGGCGTGCTCGCCCCGCCACAGGTGCAGGCGGGCGAGCAGCAGGTGCGCGCTGGACCACGAGCCGGTGGGCAGCAGGGCACCGGCCGCGCGCAGCCCGCCCAGGACGGCGATGACGCGGCGGGCCAGCTCGAGCGCGGCGTCCAGGTCCCCGGTGTGCACGCGGTGCACGGCCAGCGCCAGGGCGGCCTCGGGCAGGACGGTGTCCCCGGGGTCCTCGCCGGGAGCGCCCGGCTCGTCCTCCACGACGCCGGCCAGCACCGCCGCCTCGACCGTGTCCGGATCGCGCACGAGGGCGGCGCCGAGCTGGGACTCGAGCCCGGCCTGCCGGGGCCGGCCGAGGTGGCGCAGCAGCGCCGCGCGGGCCTCCACCCAGCGGGTCAGGGCGGCCTCGTCCCCGACCTGACCCGCGGCGACGGCGAGCGCCCGCAGCAGGGCGAGGCGGACGTCGTCCTGGCCGGGCACGAGCGCGGCGAGACCGGAGTCGGCGAGGCGGGCGGACTCCCGGGGCTCGTCGCGCAGCGCGGCCTCGAGGGAGAGCTCCCACCAGCCGCGGGCATCCAGGGCGGTCGGGGCGTCGGGCGCCGCGGTGCCGCGGGCCTGCCGGAGCAGGGCGCGCACCCGGTCCAGGGCGGCGTCGACGGCCGGCTCCACGGGGCCGCCGGAGGTGTCGTCCCGGCAGGGCGGGTCCTGCGGGGTGTCCACGGGCGCTGCTCCTTCCGGGGGTGGGACGGGTGGTCCTCCAGC
>NZ_JBVFVY010000047.1:0-2883 GCF_055522295.1 Micrococcus sp. CS26 | reverse complement strand
TATCAGGGCCGTATCGGATCTAACAGCGAGGTGACCCCATGATGCTCCGCCGACTCCGGATTGAGCACTTCCGTGGCATTGAATCCGCGAACTGGGCGATCCACCAGCGATTGATCAGTTTGGTGGGAGCTGGCGACAGCACCAAGACCACATTGTTGGACGCGATCGGGCTGGTACTCAGCCCGAACTACAGCCCGCAGTTCACGGATGCCGATTTCTTCGACCTTGACCTAACCAAGAACATCGTCATCGAGGCAACGATCACGAACCTCCCGGACAATCTCGTCAAGGAGAGCCAGCTTGGCAAAGACCGCTCAGGCATCCTGCCGGGCGGCACTCTCGTCCACGACCCTGTCGAGGAGGCCGATGAGTGCCTCGTCGTCAGGCTGACCGTGACCCCAGAACTCGATCCGACGTGGGAGGTCGTGCGCCCCGACTCTGAAGACGCCCGCCCGATTTCCGCCAGCCAACGTCGCCAGCTCGGCTTCTTCCGCCTGGGTGAACGGGCCGACCTCCACCTTCGCTGGGCGCGCGGATCGGCCCTGTCTGGCCTGACCGATGGTAGCGATGGGGCTTCGTCTGTCGTTCTCGATGCCCACCGTGAAGCGCGGAGAGCAGTCTTCGACGCCCAGTCGAGCGCCCTACATGATGCAGCTTCCAAAGTTCAGCGGTCGGCCGGGAACTTCGGTGCAGGGAAATTTGATGAGCTGCGGCCTGGTCTCGAGCCAGGCTCGGCCACCTCCACACATTCGCTGATGCTTCATGACGGTGACGTGCCTCTGTCGAGCCTCGGGCTCGGCACGCGCCGGCTAACAAGCTTGTCGATCCAGGATCAGGCGATGGACGACGGCTCGATCATTGCCATCGACGAGGTCGAACACGGGCTCGAGCCGCACCGACTGGCGCAAGTCCTCCACCACCTCAAGAAGCGAACTGAAGGGGGCAACCTGCAAGTCATTATGACCACCCACTCTCCCATCGCGGTGAAGACGCTGAGCGCCGTCGATCTCGTCGTAGTCCGCGCGGATGGAACTGGCGTGACCACCTGCCAGCCGGTTCCTGAAGACCTCGACAACGTGCAGGGCACGTTCCGTATTGCCCCAGAGGCGCTCCTTGGCCGTCGCGTACTTGTCGGAGAGGGTGCGACCGAGGTGGGTTTCCTGCGCGGCCTGCTTCGTCACTGGGACGCCCAGCGGATCGCCGCTGAGCAGCCTGGTGCTGCTTCGCTTGGCGTCGTGTTGGTGAATGGAGGGGGAGGGACCCAGTCGACCAAGCGAGCCCAGCACTTCCAGCAGCTCGGCTACCCAGCCTGCCTGCTAGTGGATAATGACGACCGCGCTATTGACAAATCGGTGAGGCAGGCAATGGACTCCGGCGTAAGCGTATACCGCTGGGGTCCGGGCAATGCGATCGAAGATGAGATCATTCAGACTCTCGGCGCCAAGGGGCTGCAGGCACTCGTTGACCTAGCCGTAGAGATCAGGGGTGAGCATTCCATTCGAGCTAATGTCGGCGCAAGTCTGAACAACGATCAGCTGACTGGAACCGACTTCGCTTCATGGCAGGCACAGGCCGGTGTCAATGAAACCGAGATCCGCGGTGCCATCGCGGCCGCGGCGACTGCCAGGGATAAGGAGTGGTTCAAGCGCGAAGATAGAGGCGAAGAACTTGCCGAGGTCGTCATCAGGCACTGGGCTGATTTGGACAGCACCCACTTGATGAAGGTGATCGACGATCTGCAGACCTTCGCTTACGCCGCGGAATCCGAGCCGCCAGCGGAGTCTTCGGAGGGGTCCTTCGATGGTTGAGGACCCTCCCATCTCGAAAGCAGTCGAAGTTGTACTCAGGGCACTACCCTGTTCGGTGGCTCTTCCCGCCGGTGCTGGGAAGACCGAGCTGATCGCGGCCAGTGTGGCAAAAGCTACCCAGCAAGGCGGGACATGCCTCGTGTTGACGCATACGCATGCTGGTGTGGACGCCCTTCGCCGCCGCATGAAAAAGTTTGGCGTTGCCAGCGACCAAGTCGTCGTGCGCACAATCGATTCATGGTCGTATGACCTGATTGCCCACTTCCCGAGTCTCGCGGGGCTCGACGTGTCCGGTGGTCCCGACTGGAGCAAGTCTGCCGAATACCATCGCGCAGCGGCGCGGACAGCCACCAGCAGGGCAGTGGGGAAGATGCTCAAAGTCAGCTATACCCACCTGTTCATCGACGAGTATCAGGACTGTCTTGTCGATCAACACGAGCTGGTGCTCGCCCTGGCCATGACGGTCCCCACTGCGGTGTTCGGTGACCCACTACAGAGCCTGTTCAACTTCAGTAATAATCGAAGGGTTGTTGGTTCGAATCCAACCGGGGGAGCCGAGCAGAGGCCCCTGCACCGACCAGATCGGTGCGGGGGCTTCTTCGTGCCTGGAGGACGACGGAGCCTCGAATGTGTCTGGCAATGAATCCAGGGGCCAGCTGACGCCCTGGATCGCATCTCTCGTATCCAGGCGCTCTCCGACGCCCATGGGGAGCCGCCGACCACTTCGATGCACCCGGCCTGGCCCGGCCCGGCCCGGGCCAGCCGGCAGGGCCGGCCGTTCGCCGATGTCCGGGCGATGATCGAGGCGACCATCTACCCGCATCGGCACGAGATTCCGTAGCGGGATATGCCCGAGGTCTACGGGCCCTGGCAGACCGCGCTGACCTGGTGCTGGCGGATGGCAGCTGCGGGCACCTGGCATGAGGTGCTAGCAACATTGGCGGCCGCCAGCGACGCCCAGGGCCTCATCGATGGATCGGTCCGGACTGGACTCCGCGATCGCCCACGCTCATCAGCACGCCACGGACATTGCCCGCCATGCAGGGGATGGATCGAACTACGGGAATCTGCGGGG
>NZ_JBVFVY010000046.1:0-3149 GCF_055522295.1 Micrococcus sp. CS26 | reverse complement strand
TCTGCGGGATGAACCTGCCGGTCGCGGTATCGGACGCTCACGTGGCAGGTTGAGCACGAAGATCCATCAGCTCGACGCGGGGGCAGGAATGCCATTGGCCAGCTTGATCGCCTGAGCCAGGCAGGGGATTGACCGATGCCGACTCCACTGCTTGGGCAGCCGCGGCGGTCATCCCCGTGTGAGCTGACCATCAGGGCCACCGCAGGCGTCGTGGCTGCAGCAGCGGGTGCCCCGTCGGCTTCGACGCAGTCGCCTGTAGGGGCCGCAATGTCATCGAACGTCAGTATGCGCCCCTGCAGCAGTCGCGCGGACGGGTGGCCAGGTATGACGAGTGCACGATCATCTACCGGCCCGCCGAGCGCCTGACCACTGGGGTCACATGGTTGAAGCTGGTGTCAGACACGCCCTGGGCGCGCCCGGCGCCGTAGTTCTGCTCCGCATGCTGCCCACCTCTTCGAGGCCGATAGAGGAGCGGGAACGGACTGAGGGTGTCATCAACACCCGCACCATTCCCATCCCTTGATCAGCGCGCTCGAGAGAGCCTCAGCGTCCTAGACGCATGCCGTCATGCTCCAGGGCCGCCAGCGCACGCTCGATGAAGACGGGAGCAAGAGTCTCTACATACGTTGGGGTGAGGTGGTTGTCGTCCCAGTACACATGGACGTTGCCCACCGTGGGCTGGCACTGACGGCCCGGGCAGATCATGTCGTTCAGCTGCACCTGCGCGATGCGGGGATGAGCATCGGCCAGTCCGGTCAGGGGGCTGTTGTTCGGATCGAGCACGGTATGCGTCCAGCGGCATGTCGCCGCATCGATCCCGTGTGTCCTTCCGCAGGTTGTGGGTGATCCGGCCGCGAACCGGGGGTTGTCCCGGAGTGCGAGGACATGGGCACCCGTCCCCGCAATCTCCTCCATCCGCCCGACCATCCCCGGGGTGAGCATCTCCTCGTCCTCATAGGTGCTGCGTGTGCCCTGCATGAAGACGACGTCCGGGCGTACATGCTCCACGACCAGGTTGAGGTCCGCGAGGAAGTCCGGGCACTTCGGGGAGTCGTCCACCTGCTCCTCCATCGGCGCTACCAGGCAGCTGCCCCGCGTATAGCTGACGACCTCCAGCCGTCTTTCCTCACCGAGGCGCCGGAGAGCGGGGGACCACTGCATCACGTGGCTGTTGCCGGCCATCAGCACGACGCCGGCCGGATCTGCTTGTGGGACGAGGACATGGCACGACTCGGCTCCGACCTCGGTCAACTGTGCTTCCAGGGCGGGGTCGCACTCCTCGGGGTACTCGGGGAAGGGGTACCGTCCCTCCACCACGGGCAGAACGGGGGCACCGGGGTCTCCAGCTGGCTCGTAGTCGGGGCGCAGGACGGCGGCGCCCGGGTTGTTCCGGTCGGCCGCCTCGAGGACTCGTGCGGACTCCGCTGCCTCGGCGCCGCGCCACAGGGTCACCGGCGCCACAACGAGAGCGGCGCAGGTCCCCAGTACGACGGCGGACCGCCAGGCGGCCGTCTGGGGCCAGCCCCACGCTCGTAGCGGACGCTCCACGCGCACCGAGAGGAGGAGGGCCGCGCCGAGGGAGACGACGACGAGAACGACGCCTGCGGCCGCGCCGGGTTTCTGTGACCCCGTGAGGACGGAATAGGTGATGAGCAGCGGCCAGTGAATGAGGTAGAGAGCGTAGGCGGAGTCACCCAAGCGGGTGAGCGGGCGGGAAGCCAGTACCCGGTCCACACCGAAATGGGAGCCGCTGGTGCCCGCGACGATCACAGCAGTGGCCGACATCAGCGGCCACAGCGCGATCCAGCCGGGGAAGGCGCCCTGGACGTCCACCACGACGCCGACGGCGATCATGCTCGCGAGCCCTGCCCAGCCGAGGAACACCCGTGTGCGCCGTCCCAGGTGAATGAATGGAAGGACGAGCGCCAGGAGGGAACCGAGGGCGAACTCCCATAGGCGAGCCCGAGTGTCGAAGTACGTGAACGCCTGGTTCTGGGAGGTCTGGGTCACCGACCACAGCAGGGACACGACGAACACCGAGGCGAACGCAGTCGTGAGGACGGCTCGGGGCCGCGCCCCGGTGCGGCGGGCCACCAGGGCTGAGACAAGGAAGAGGAGCGGCCACAGGATGAACACCTGCCCCTGGACCGACAGCGACCAGAAATGCTGGAAGGGGGACAGCGAGGTGTTGTCGGCGGCGTAGTAGTCGACGGCATTGAACGCCAGGGCCCAGTTTTCCACGTAGAGGGCCGACGCCAGCGCCTCCGTCCGCCACGAAGCACGGTCGGCCAGCGGATACACCGTGGCAACGGCAACCAAGGTAAGCAAGATCGTCAGCACCGCCATGGGCATGAGGCGCGTGAAGACGTGAAGCCAGTAGCGCCCCACCGCGAGGGGCCTTCCAGCCTCCATCTTGCGGGTGAAGGAGCCTGTCAGGAAGAAAGCCGAGATGAACAGGAAGATGTCGACGCCGCCCGACACCCTGTCCGTGAAGATGTGGAACACCACCACCAGAAGGACGGCTACCGCGCGCAAACCCTGGATCTCCGGTCGCCAGTCCGCCTGCCTTCGGGCCACCACAGGAGTCGAATCGGGCCCATCAGCCGCGTGTCGGGGGCGGTAGCCGCGGGGATAGACGGACGGATTGGTCATGGTGGCCTCAGCAGTGTCAGAGGGATGGGAAGGCAAACGGCAACATCATGCCTGAGGGTGATTCTTTCGAACGGGAAGCTGACCAGCGGATTAAGGCTCGTGGCCCAGCCCTCACGTCGCACAACGGCGCCCGCACCCTCGCGCGGTAGGGCGCGGGCGCCGTCGTGGAGGTGAAAGGGAACGCCTCAGGCGCAGGCGTCGTCGGCCTCCCCGGACTACTGCTCACTGAAGCGCCCTGGGTTCCGTTCCGAGGTCAGGATGCAACGGGCGCTGAATCCTGATCGTGAGTGTAAGCCGCCTCAACCTCTGCGGGAGTGTGATAGCCAAGGGCCTCATGCAGGCGGGTGGTGTTCCACCAGTGCACCCACCCCATGGTGGCCAGCTCGACCGCCTCGGTCGACTCCCACACCCGCTTGGCGTGGATGAGCTCGGCCTTGTAGAGCCCGTTCACGGTCTCCTTGAAGCGTCCCGGGTTTCGTGCCGCTCCTATGTGGGTG
>NZ_JBVFVY010000045.1:0-3632 GCF_055522295.1 Micrococcus sp. CS26 | reverse complement strand
TATTAACGGCTCTTCACAATTGAGGGTGTAACCCCGGACTGGGGGCGGATGGGCGCGTCGGTCGTCGGATTAGGGGCTATTCACCGTTGAGCGTGGAGCCCTTGTTGGTGGGGGTGTCGCGCGTCAGACTTAGTGGCAGGGCCGTTATGTAGGTCCTGAAGGAGAGTCAGTCATGGGTAGACCACCCTCGATTCCGGCGGAGAAGAAGACCCGGATAGTGCTGAGCGTGCTGGCCGGCGAGATGTCCATCGCCGAAGCGGCACGCAAGGAGAAAGTCAGTGAGCAGTCCATCGGACGGTGGAAGGCCGAGTTCCTGGAAGCCGGCAAGACCGCCCTGGTGGCCGGCAGGTCCGGACCATCCTCCCGAGAGGAACAGCTGGAGGCCGAGGTCGCCGAGCTGACCCAGGCCTTGGGCGAGGCACACCTGGAAGCCAGGGTGTGGAAGAAGTCCGCGGAGGGCCGGCTGGGCCCTTCCAGGACCTCGAGGTGATCCGCGTGGAAGCGGGCATGTCGACCGCGAGGTTCTGCCAGCTCTTCGACATGCCCGAGCGGACCTGGCGCCGCTGGCAGGCCAAGGCCCGCACCGGGACGGCGGTGAAGGGACCGTGGCCGCAACCGGGACGGCAGGCCGCCAGGGAACTGGTGGTCAAGCACGCGCTGGCCCATCCGGCGTGGGGGCATCGGAAGATCTGGGCAATGGTCCGCCACGACGGGCATGTGGTTTCCGAGGCGACCGTGCTGCGAATCCTGCGCGACGAGGGGCTGATTCTGCCCGCGCAGTACCAACGGGAGCGACGGAAGCTGGCCGAGCGGCGCAAGGCCGCGTTCGCCACCGAGCCCTCAGGCCCGAACCAAGTCTGGCAGCTGGACTTCAGCGAGTTCGAGACCACCACCGGAGGGACCTGGCGGCTGGCCGGGTGCCGGGACTACTGGTCCAAGTACGAGCACCCCTTCCACGTTTCGCCCACCGGGAACCAGCACGACGCGATCGACGCGATCGAGTTGGCCCTGGCCGACTACGAGGCCATGTTCGGTCACCCGCTGGTCGAGGCCTGCCCGGTCGATCCCGAGACCGGTGAGCTGTTGCCCGTGGTGACCATCGTGACGGACAACGGCGGGCCGTTCCGGTCCTTCCGCTTCGAGTCCTTCATCGCCGCCCACCCTTCAGCTACACCACGTGCGCACCCGAGTGAAGACCCCGGGGCAGAACGGGTCCCGTGAACGCGGCTTCGGCACGCTGAAGTACGAACGGCTCTACCTGGACGAGATCGACGACGCGATCGTGCTCGCCGAGCGGGCCGAGGACTACCGGATCGAGTACAACGAGCTCCGGCCCCACGAGGCCATCTCATGGAACCGGCCCAAGGAGGTGCACCTGGGCCTGGCCGACCCCACCACCCCGACATTCAAAACCAAGGAAATCCTGCCAACTACTTGACGCGGGACAAGCCCACCGGACCATAATGAGAGCATGGCGCCGCACACTCGTGTCGCTCAGAAATGGGGAGCTGATGGACAGGTTAGATTACCGCGGGGTTGTGGAACTGGCTGGAATGATCGCCAGGGGCGAGACCACCGCACGCGATGCTGTTCAGCACAGTCTGGACCGGATCGCGAAGCTGGACCCCCTGCTTAATGCTTTTGCCGCCGTGCGGACTGAAGAAGCCCTTGCTGAGGCAAGCGAGCTGGATCAAGAGCAGGCCACCGGCTCCCTGCGTGGCGCCCTACACGGGGTCCCCATGGTGATCAAAGACGAAAACGACGTCGCCGGTTTACCAACAGCCTACGGCGGCGCGTCCGTCACCACCCCGGCGGCCTCAGACAGCGAGCTGGTTCGGCGATTGCGGGCAGCGGGTGCTGTGATTGTGGGCAAAACGAGAATGCCGGAGTTCGGAATTTGGCCTTTCACCGAAACCAGCGCCCATGGCTACACTCGAAACCCCTGGGATCTCTTGCGCTCACCAGCTGGCTCAAGCGGCGGAACGGCCGCGGCAGTCGCGGCGGGAATTGTGCCCGCCGGTATCGGAGGCGATGGTGGCGGTTCCATTCGCTTACCGTCGAGCTATTGTGGGCTATTCGGGCTCAAAGCCCAACGAGGCCGGATCAGTGTGGCTCCCAATTCGGATCTTTGGCGCTCCCTGGGGGTACTGGGCCCACTGACCCGGAGCGTGGCAGATAGCGCGCTCATTTACGACGCCGTGGCAGGGACTGTGGCCGCAGACCGCTTCTCTGCACCGCCCTGGCAGGGGACCCTGATGGAAGCTGCGACGACTGATCCGCAGCCCCTGCGGATCGCGCTGGCCCTCAATAACCCGACCGGCGGGCCGGACGCCGACGCAGAGACGATCCACGCCTTGCGAGTCACAGCGAGCAAGTTGCAGGAGTTCGGCCACGAAATCGTTGAGCTCACGCCAAAATACCCTTCGGTGAAAACTGCCTTCCTCCTTCAAGTGCTGGGCGGTATTCGCGACGAAGCTGCGCGAGTCGAGCATCCAGAATTCCTGGAACGGCGCACAGTGACGATGGCCCGCCTAGGCGACCGGCTCAACCGTCTGGTGCCGAGAGCCGAACGCCGCGGAATCGCCGAAGGAAAGAAGTTCCTTAAGACGTTCTTCACCGACATTGATCTCATTCTGACCCCCACCACCCCGAGCCCCGCAGTGCCGGTGGGGCAACTGGACGGACTCGATTTCAGGAAGGCCTCTGCAGTTGCCACCCCCGTGGCATCGTTTACCTCGATCTGGAACTTGATGGGCAATCCTGCTGCCGCTATCCCGACCGGCATGACAGCCTCAGGTCTTCCACTGAGCGGACAGGTCATCGGGCCAGCAGCATCCGAAGAACTGGTGATCTCGCTCAGCGCTCAAATCGAACGCGCGCAGCCCTGGGCCCACCGGCAGCCGCCAATGGCCAGTCTCGAATGATCTCTCTGCGGGCGCTGCCGCACATCTGGCCTACAGCGCACCAGCTCCACACCCACCGCCGGCTTGGCCCTCGAGTCACGTCGAGCTGACATCAACTGTTAACGCTTGCCAGATAGGCTGGGTCGCATGACAATCGCCGGTCTGCCCAAGCTAAGTCGCTTGACCCTGCGCGAGCAAGTACTGGAATCGCTTCGCGAGGCGGTTCTTACCGGCACCTTCCGCCCCGGGGACCACCTAGGCGAGACTGAACTGGCTGAAAGCTACGGGGTCAGCAGAGGGACTGTTCGTGAAGCGCTCCGGACCTTAGAGCAAGCCAGGCTTGTGACCAGTGACAGCCGTGGCAAAGTCTGGGTGCGGACTCTCCGCCCAGAAGAGATCGAAGAGATATTCCGGGTCCGTGCTGCACTAGAGGCACTCGCTGTTGAGGAAATTATCACCAGAGGAGAGGGAGCTAGTGCCTCTGCCGAGCTCCAGGAGCTCCTTCCTCCTGCCAGTCGGGAGCAAGTCAGCTACCTTGATCGACTGAACCAAGACCTCCGATTCCACGAGCGACTGTGCGAGTTATCGCAGAACGCAACCCTCTTAGAAACATGGCAAGGGCTCGAGGGCCGCATGAGGGTGGTGATGTTTTCTCCTGGGGATGGCGACCCAGTCGACATCATGAATGACGATCACCATAAACCGCTGGTCACTGCCCTCGAGTCTGGG
>NZ_JBVFVY010000044.1:0-3759 GCF_055522295.1 Micrococcus sp. CS26 | reverse complement strand
CCCAGTGACCGGCACGCCGACGTCGCCCGCGCCCGCCTCGACCCCCGCCGTCGTGCGCCGTGCCGACGTGCTGATCTCCGGCTGCGGCCCCGCCGGCGCCACCGCCGCCGCCCACCTCGCCGCGGCGGGGCTGGACGTGGTGGTGCTCGAGAAGACCGCGCACCCGCGTGAGAAGGTCTGCGGCGACGGCCTGACCCCGCAGGCGGTCCGGGAGCTGCAGCTGCTCGGCGTGCCCCACCGGGGTGAGCCCGGCGACGACGGCGGCTGGCGCGTCATCCGCGGCCTGCGGCTGCGCGCGGGCGAGCGCAGCGTGGACGTGCCGTGGGCGCCCACCCAGACGTGGCCGGACTACGCGCTCACGCGCACCCGACGCGATTTCGACGCCCTCCTGGCGGACCTGGCGCGCACCCGCGGCGCCGAGGTCCGCGAGCGGCACGCCGTCACCGGCGTCGTGCGGGACGAGGCCGGACGCGTGGTCGGGCTGGACGCGGAGCTGATCGCGCCGAACGGCCGCAAGACCGGGGAGACCGCCCGCTTCACCGCACCGATCGTGCTCGCGTGCGACGGCGTCTCCGCCCGCGCCGCCGTCTCCGCGGGCCTGCACCGCCGCGAGGACCGGCCCATGGGCGTGGCCGTGCGGGCCTACTACACCGCCGGCGCCGCCGTCGACGGGGCGATCCCCGCCCCGCCCGGCGACCGGGGGGAGTGGATGGAGTCCTGGCTGCGCCTGCCGGATGCCGAGGGCAACCCGCTGCCCGGCTACGGCTGGCTGTTCCCGCTCGCGGACGGCACCGTGAACGTGGGCCTG
Organism: Micrococcus sp. CS26; assembly: GCF_055522295.1. NCBI lineage: Bacteria > Bacillati > Actinomycetota > Actinomycetes > Micrococcales > Micrococcaceae > Micrococcus > Micrococcus sp. CS26. The sequence continues at coordinate 2,951 of NZ_JBVFVY010000044.1, read as the reverse complement.
GGCATCCTGGACACCTCCCCGCAGTTCGGGAAGCTGGACTACCGCGGGCTGCTGAAGTCCTGGACCGAGGCGCTCACCGCGGACTGGGGGATCGCCGAGCAGACGTGCACCTCGCGGATCCTCGGCGCGGCCCTGCCGATGGCGTTCAACCGCACCCCGCAGCACGTGCCGGGCATGCTCCTGGTGGGCGACGCGGCCGGCATGGTGTCCCCGTTCAACGGCGAGGGCATCGGGTTCGCGATGGAGGCGGCCCGCCTCGCCGCGGAGCTGGCGGTGCAGGCGCACGCGGCCGGGACCGACGGCGCCGCGGACGCGATCCTGTCCCGTTACCCGGTGATCACCCAGCACCTGTGGGGCCGCCACTTCGCCCTCGGCGCCCGGTTCGCCCGCCTGATCGGCGATCCGCGCGTGATGAAGGCGGCGCTGGGCGCCGGGATGGCCGCACCCCCGCTGCTGCGGGCCGCGGTGAAGGTCATGGGCAACACGGTGGACGCGCGGGGCGGCGACGCCGTCGACCGGGCCGTCCGCGTGCTCGAGGCGCTCACCCCCGCGCTGACGACCGCGGGCGGCGCGCCGTTGGGTAGGCTTGCCCGGTGACCACCGCAGACCCCGGCTTCGCCCTGCCCTCCGGCTTCGAACCCCTCGCCGAGCATGGCCGTGTCCTGGAGGTCGTGCTGACCGCGCTCGAGCAGGTCGAGGAGCAGCTGGACAGCGCCCTCGGCTTCGACGACCTCTTCTCCGACACCGCCGCCCACCACCTGCTGGCCGCCGGCGGCAAGCGGGTCCGTCCGGTCCTGACGGTGCTCGCCTCCCTCCTGGGCGACCCCGCCCTGGCCTCCGGCGAGGTCGCCGACGTGGACGCGCCCGCCCGCCAGGCCGCCGTCGTGATGGAGCTGACGCACCTGGCCACGCTGTACCACGACGACGTGATGGACGAGGCCCCCGTGCGCCGCGGCGCCCCCGCCGCCCACCGACTGTGGGGAAACTCGGCGGCGATCCTGGCCGGCGACCTGATCTTCGCCCGCGCCTCCCAGCTCATGGCCGAGCTCGGCCCGCGGCCCGTGCAGATCCAGGCGGACACCTTCGAACGCCTCGTGCAGGGCCAGCTGTGGGAGACTCGCGGCCCGGCCGAGGGCGCGGATCCGATCGAGCACTACTACGCGGTGCTCTCCGGCAAGACCGGCTCGCTGATCGCCGCGGCGGGCATGCTCGGCGCGCTGCTGGGCGGGGCCGACGAGGCCGCCGTCCAGGTGATGCGCGCCTACGGCGAGAAGGTGGGCCTGGCCTTCCAGCTCGCCGACGACCTGATCGACCTCACCGGCGACGCCGAGCGGATCGGCAAGGTCCCCGGCACGGACCTGCGCGAGCGCGTGCCCACCCTGACCACGCTGCTGCTGGCCCGGGCGGCGCAGGGGGAGGGGCCGGAGGCGGAGGACGCCCGCCGGGTGCGCGCGCTCGTGGACGGGCCGCTCGACACCGACGAGCAGCTGGCCGCCGCCGTCGCCGCGCTCACGGGCCACCCCGCCATCGACGAGGCGTGGGCGATCACCCGCGGCTGGGCGGAGCAGGCCAAGCAGGCGCTCGCCCCGTTGCCGGACTCCGCCGTGAAGACGGCGCTCGAGGCGTTCGCCGACTACGTGGTGGGGCGCTCGGCCTGACGCCGCGGTCCGCGGCGTCACCGCCGTGATCCGGGGCGGCCGCTCAGTCCAGGCGGGTCGGGGCGGGGTCCAGCGCGGCCGCGAGCTCCCGGGCCTTGAGGGCGCGGACCTCCGGGGCCACCGGGTGGCGCAGCTGCCGGTAGAGCAGGTCCCCCTCGAAGCGCGGGAAGACGTGCAGGTGGTAGTGCCACACGTGCTGGTTGCCGGCGGGCTCGTTGTGCTGGCGCGTGGAGATTCCCTCCGGGGCCCACGCACGCTTCATGGCCAGCGCCACCTGCTGGGCCATCAGGGCGATGCGCTGCAGCACGCGCGGGGGCAGGTCGTAGAGGTTCTCGTAGTGCTCGGCCGGGCAGACCATGGCGTGTCCCTCGTGCTCGCCGAACCCGTCCACGGCGATGAGCACGAGCAGGTCCTCGTCCTGGTAGACGGTGTCCCCGAGCTCGCAACGGTTGCCCGGGTCGGAGACGTCGCCGGCTGCGAGCCCGCAGAACGGGCAGACGTAGCCGTCCGGGGCGTGGGAGACCGGGGCGGGCGCGGTCACCGGTCCGGCCCCTCGTCGTCGTCCTCGGGGTCCTCGAAGGTCCACGCGAGCAGGTCCGTCAGGAACTCGCTGAAGGTGCCGCCCTCGTCCTGCCACTCGCCCTCGGGCGCGTCGGCACCGGCGGAGCGCCGCCACACCAGCGGGTCCGGCAACGCCAGGTTGTCCACCGGCAGGCCCCACACGACCGTCTCGTCCGCATCCTCCAGGAACATGAGGAAGCCGTCCCGCACCTCGAGGTCCTCGGGGTCCCACACGTAGTGGTCCGTCTCCATGAGGTCGCCGCAGTTGCCCAGGGCGAGGTAGAACTCGCGGAGAGCAGCCGGGATCATGAGCCCGGCGCCGAGCTGCTCCGCCGCGGGGGACTGGGCCAGCCGGGCGTCGACGTCGGCGGGGGCGAGGCCGTCGTCCTCGGCCCAGGCGTCGCCCAGCAGGTCCGGGACGAGCCGCTGGAAGGCCGGGAGGTACACGGGGGCGGGGGGCTTGGCGGGCATGCCGCCAGTCTAGGTGTTGTGGGTCATGAGGTTCTTGCCACGAGGCGCCGGCTGAGATGAGACGAGTGGGCCTCTCCCGCAGGATGGAAGTTCCTCAACAACCCACCTGCCAGAAGAGACCCACTCATGACTCACGCTAACGCACCCCTGACCCCGACCGGCCGTCTCAGGATGGTCCACCGCCACCTGCACGACGGGATCCCGCAGGCACACGTGGCCGCCGAGTTCCGCGTCAGCCGCCCCACGGTGGCCACCTGGGTG
>NZ_JBVFVY010000043.1:0-4050 GCF_055522295.1 Micrococcus sp. CS26 | reverse complement strand
GGGGAGACCTTTGCGTGGTGCGCCATCTCGCTGCCCTGGTCCCTTACCAGCGAGGTCTGCATCATCCGGGGCAGCTCGGTGAAGTACTCGATCACCGCGTCCGCGGGGGCCCTCGGCGTGTTTCGAGGGCAGGGCGAGCGGGCCGGTGAACCCGCTCATCCGCTCCACCAGCGTCGCCGCGCACGAGGACCCGTTCTTCCCGATGATCAGGTCGCCCTCCCAGTGCCCGGGTACCCGCCGCTTCGCCGCGTCCTCGCCACGCTCCGCGATCGGGACCATCCCCACGATCGGCCCGCCTCGGGAGCGGCCGTGCGTGCGGGGCCGGCGCTTGGTCCGTTTGGACTGCAAGAAGATCCCACGCTTGGCGAGTTCTCCGCGGGGGATCGCGTAGATGTACTGGTAGATCGCTTCTCCGCTGACGGTGCGGCCCTGAGCGTCGGGAGAGTTCGCCATGCGTTCAACGGTCGGGTCTGCGGCCTCCAGACGCAAGCGACCCGCGATCTCGTTCGGCATCCATGACGCTGCGAGGTCGGCGTTGACGCGGGCCTCGAGTACCGGGTCCTTTGCCACTTTCCGGACCTGTGGGCGAGAGCGCTGGCGTTGCGCTTTCACGTCCGCGGTCACGGCTTGATAGCCGCGCGTCTTCGTCGAGTTCGGTCGAAGCTCTCTGGAGACCACCGAAGGGCATCTACCCAGGTGAGACGCGATCTTCCGGACTCCCCACCCGGCCTTCGATCCCGTCGAGATCTCCATCCGCTCCGTGAACGTGAGTCGCCGCCGCACCATCCCAGGCCTCCTCGCCTCGAGCCCCCACCGACCGGGAGTGTTGCTACGACGCTATGACACCACCAACCGACAGTCATCTCTTGCCGATTTACATCCAGCCGACGACCTGAATGAAGCCAGCAGCCGAATGCACTCGACGGTCTACGTCGAAGTCGTGGTCTGGTCCAGGTCTCGGCGTCCCTTGCGGAGCCCGATTTCGTAGGCTGTAAAGGAAATGAGCGTCAGTGCGATTAACGGCAGCACGAACCACGCCATGGCTACGGTGAATCCCTCCAGTGCATCGTGCGCTGTGGCAGCCAGCACAAGGTATCCGGTGTAGGCGGCGTACAAAACCACGAACAAGCCGCCCTCCCAACGCGCCACCGCGAAGCCCGTGAACGCGATCGGCAGTAGTGCCACTGCGGCCGCCAGCATTACTGGGATATCGAAGGCCACTGCGGCGCCGGATACGGGAATGCCCTCAAGAGAGATGAGCGCGGTTAGTCCTAGCACTACCCCTATGTTGAAGATATTGCTGCCGACCACGTTGCCCACCGCTAGGTCGCGTTCACCGCGACGCACGGCAATGATGGACGTCGCCAGCTCGGGCAGCGATGTCCCGACAGCCACAACGGTCAGTCCGACCACGAGGCTGCTTACGCCCAACGTGGTGGCTATGTTCACTGCTCCTTCCACGAGCAGCGTGGCACCGGCGACCAGCAACGCGACCCCCAGCAGCACAAAGAAGAGCGACCTGCTGACCGAGGCGCCTAGCGCAGCCCCTTCCTCGTCGGCTGGATCGACGGTTGCCGAATCTCCTGTCCCTTCCCGGGCATTCACCGCGGTCTTGGCGTCCCGCCGACTAATCACCACGGACATTATGGTGTGGACCACCACACCGAAAAATAGTATCAGCCCGTCCACCGCACTGATCCTCCCATCCAGGGACACAAGGAGCAGTAGAACTGACAAGACGACCATCAGGGGCAGGTCAAAGCGGATCAGCCTCCGCTTTACAGCGAGGGGAACGACCAGCGCGGACAGTCCCAGGATGAGCAGGACATTAATGATGTTGCTGCCAACCGCATTGCCCACGGCAAGCCCCGGTTCATCACGCAGTACAGCACCGACGCTCACTGCGAACTCGGGTGCCGACGTCGCCGCTGACACTACGGTGAGACCGATCACCAATGACGAAATCCCGAAACGTCCGGCCAGTGCTGACGCCCCACGCACCAGAAATTCCCCACCCAAGACCAGCAGCACCAGTCCGGCCACGATCCGTCCAATATCAAGCGCATCCATGAGTAGGAGTGTACGGACCACAGTTCAGGCCCTGCCACGAGCACCCGCTGACCTCGAGATTTCACTGGGGTGTGGTCTCGACGGGTGGGCGTCATAGAGAAAGGTGCTCCTGGCCTGGGATGATACGGGGTGTCGAGTCTCGTAATCCCTGGCCGGAAGGAGCACCTTTCAGGTGTCCCACCCTACCGTGTTCTTCTACCCCCGCCCGCGTGTGGACGTCGCTGAGGTCCCGGCGGCCTCGCATGCGGGCGCGGTGCTGCTGACCGACACGATCCACGCCACCGGCCTCGCCTCTTCGCTGCGTGAAGCGTTGGGTTCATGGACGAAACCGCTGGCCGAGCATCACGCCTCCAAGGTCCTGCTGGACCTCGCGATGACTCTCGCGGTGGGCGGGGAGGTCGCCCGTGACACCGACCTGCTGCGGTGCGAGCCGGGCCTGTTCGGTGACGTCGCCTCGGCCCCAACGATCTCCCGCACGCTCACCACCCTCGCTGAGGACGCGCCCGCCGTGATGACCGCGATCGCCAGGGCTCGCAGGACCGCGCGCGAGCAGGCCTGGGCCCTGGCCGGCGAGCATTCCCCGGCCGAGGGGACGAGCGCGAAGACCCCGCTGGTCATCGACCTCGACGCCACCCTGATCAACGTCCACAGTGAGAAGGAGCAAGCCGCCCCGACGTTCAAACGCGGCTTCGGCTACCACCCTCTGTACGCGTTCCTGGACCACGGCAGCGAAGGAACCGGGGAACCGCTCGCGATCCACCTTCGCCCCGGCAACGCGGGCTCGAACACCGCCAGCGATCACATCGCCGTCACCCGTCTGGCCCTTGCGCAGCTCCCACCGGCCCTGCTGGGCCGGGGCGGGCGGGGATCGAAAAAGGTCCTGATTCGCACCGACGGGGCCGGCGGCCCCAAGGACTTCGCGGGCTGGCTGGAGCGGCAGCGTCTGGCCTACTCAGTCGGGTTCACCCTCCCCGCGAACACTCCTGACCTGTTGGAACGTATTGATGAGGCGAAGGCGTGGACTCCTGCCTACGACACCGACACCGAAGGGATCCGCGATGGGGCATGGGTCGCGGAACTGACCGGACTACTGGACCTGCCCGGGTGGCCCCCGGAATGCGGGTAACCGTAAGGAAGGAACGCCCCCACCCCGGAGTGCAGCTACGGATCACCGATCACAAAGGGATGCGGATCACTGCGTTCGCGACCAACGCCCCACGCGGCCAGCTTCCAGTGCTGGAGCTGCGTCACCGCCGCCGCGCGCGCTGCGAGGACCGGATCCGCAACGCCAAGGACATGGGCCTGATGAAGTTCCCGCTGCAGGGATTCGCGCAGAACCAGGTCTGGTGCCAGATCGTCCAGCTCGCCGGCGTCATCGTCGCCTGGATGCAGGCCATCGCGCTGGCCGGCCATGATGCACGTCGCTGGGAGCCCAAACGGTTTCGCGCACGGTTGTTCGAGATCCCCGCGACCATCGTGCGCCGCTGTCGGCACAAGATCCTGCATTCGAGGCTCATCGCATTTGAGGGTGTAGCAAGGGTCTGAAGCCGCCTGATTCGAGGAGGCTGCGGGCGATGTAGTTGGTGAGGTTGCGGAAGCCGAGGGCGGAGCCGCGCAGGTGTTCGAGCCGGCCGTTGATCGCCTCCGTCGGACCGTTGCTGGTGCCCAGTCGCTCGAAGAACGCCAGCACGTCGGCGGCGCGTTTGGTCAGTGTCCGGCCGAGCTTGCCCAGTTCCTCGAGGGTGTCGGGGACCTTCTTGCTCAGCGCCGCGATCACCTTCTCCATCTTGGCCTTAGCCTTTGCGCGGTCGAATTCTCGATACGCGGCGACCATGGCCTGGTAGATCTCCCAGGCCGCTTCGACCGCGGCGTGCTTCTCGTGGGCGAAGAGGACGCTGAGGTGTTCTTTTTGGCGGTCGGTCAGCAGGCTCATCCCGGTGTGGAGGGTGCGGCGCAGTTCGGCGCAGTTGCGTCCGGCAG
>NZ_JBVFVY010000042.1:0-5077 GCF_055522295.1 Micrococcus sp. CS26 | reverse complement strand
CCCCTGATAGCAAGTATGCTCGCGCCGTTGTCCCGAACCACTCCGGGGCAACCGCGGAACACAACGCTCGTCGGCCGCGCGTGCCATCACTCAGCCCAAGACGCTCGATCCCCGTACAAGGCCCCACCCGCGTGCTGACGCAGAAACCCCGGAGACGTAGGCGGCCGAGGATAAGGCTCAGTCTTAGGCTGGCCGGCGCAACGAGGTGTATAGGGTCTGCCGGCTCACACCGAACGCGCGCGCCACCTCGGCCTTCGGGATCCCCATGTCGATCATCACGCGCGCCTGCTCCACGTCGGTGTCCGAAAGCTTCGGGGCCTGCACGTACTTGCCGCGGGCCTTGGCCAGGGCGATGCCTTCGGCCTGACGCTCCTTGATCCGCCGGCGCTCGAACTCAGCGAACGCCGCCAGGATGCCCAGCATCAGCCCGTCCACCGGAGAGGTGCCGGACTTGTCCACGGTGATCCGCTCGGACACGAACTGCACCGCACACCCCTTGCCGGTGAGCTCGTCCACGATCGCGTACAGGTCCCGCGTGTCCCGGCCGAGCCGATCCATCGAGGCGACCTTCACCAGGTCCCCCTCCCGCACGTAGGCCATCAGCTCCGCCAACCCCGTGCGCTTGGCCCTCGAGCTGCCGCTGATCTTGTCCTGGAAGATCCGGTCGCGCTCCCCCACCGCCTCGAGCTGACGATCCAGGTTCTGCTCCGCTGAGCTCACCCGCACGTAGGCCACAGTCTGTCCAACCACGTTTAAGACCCTCCGACGCTTGTGTCCAACGGGCCCGATTGGGACCGTCTCTGACGTGATGGTCTCGTGACCGGGCAGGGTGTGTAAAGGGGTATACCCGGCTTGACGCCGGGATGGGGCAATGAACACCCAGCTGGATTGTGAGGCATCCCTCTGTCGGAGCGTTGACGTTTACTTTACTAACCTGTTAGTATAGTTTCGTTGATGCGACTACAGGCAGAGGACAGGGGTACAACAGTGAACGACGTTGGATCATCGCCGCGGCGGTGGTGGCTGCTCATGACCGTGGGGGCCGGCCTGCTACTCATCACCCTCGACAATTCGATCCTCTACACCGCCTTGCCTACGTTGACCGCAGACCTCGGCGCGTCCGGATCCTCGACACTGTGGATCATCAACGCCTACCCCCTGGTCATGGCTGGCCTCCTCTTGGGAGCAGGCACACTGGGCGATCGCATCGGCCACCGCCGAATGTTCGTCGTCGGCCTGTGGATCTTCGGTGCCGCATCACTGGCAGCGGCATTCTCGCCCAACCCTGCCTTCCTGATCGGCGCCAGGGCACTCCTCGCTGTGGGGGCCGCAGCGATGATGCCCGCCACGCTTGCTCTGATCCGCCTCGCGTTCGACGATCCTCGTGAGCGCAACATCGCCATCGCCATCTGGGGGAGCCTGTCGATCGCGGGGGCAGCGCTCGGACCCATTCTCGGCGGCGCCCTTCTCGAACGGTTCTGGTGGGGATCTGTTTTCCTCATCAATGTCCCCGTTGTTGCCATCGCACTTGTGGCGACCGCAATCATCGCGCCGCACAACCATCCCGATCCGTCGAAGAAGTGGGATCTCGTCTCATCCCTCTATGCGATGGTCGGGCTGGTGGGCACCGTGCTCGTCATCAAGGAACTGGCCCATATTCCACAGAACTGGGTTCTGATCGCAGGGGCGCTGGCGTCAGCAGTCATCGGGTTCGTCCTCTTCGTGCGACGCCAGGGCCGATTGGAAGAACCACTCATCGAGTTCTCCATCTTCCGCAACCGCGCCTTCGCTGGCGGCTCTCTGGCAGCCTTCTTCGCGATGTTCACCATCGCTGGCGCCCAGCTCGCGACCACACAGCGCTTCCAGCTCGTCGAGGGCTTCACCCCCCTGCAAGCAGGCCTGCTAGTCGCAGCCATCGCGCTTGGCGCCCTGCCCTCAGGTGTCCTAGGGGCCGCGATCCTGCACATCGTGGGCCTGCGGATCATTATCTCCGGCAGCCTCGCCATCGCCGCCCTAGGACTAGCTCTCGCCGTGCTGGCCTCTGCGAACGGATCACTACCCCTGCTGGTCGTCAGCTTCATCGTGACCGGCTTCGGCCTGGGCGGCACCTTCGCCGTCGCTTCCGCCGCCATTATGGGCAACGCGCCTCCGCGAAAGGCCGGCATGGCGGCCTCGATCGAAGAAGTCTCCTATGAGATGGGCTCCCTCTCGGCTGTAGCACTCCTCGGGAGCCTCCTGACCTTCGTCTACGCCACAGTCGTCCGACTCCCGGATGGCACTCCCGCCGCAGCGGGGGAGAGCATTGCCGATGCCCTCGGGATCGCCGACGGAGATCTCGACGTGATCGCAGCCGCCACCTCCGCCTACGACACGGCCTATTTGGTCACGATGATCGTCCTCGCTGTCATGCTGGCTAGTGGAGCCGCTCTGACCAATCGGCTGCTCCGCGCTTACGGGCGCGGCAGCGAGGCAATGGAGTACGCCGAAAACCACTGAACCAATCGGAGGGGCGCATGATGGTGCGTGAGAGCAAGAAGACCATGATCCTCGACGCCGCGATCCAAGTGATCGAGGAAGACGGGATCACAGCAGTCACGTTTGACTCTGTCGCGGCCGCTGCAGGGATCACCAGGGCCGGGATCATCTACCACTTCCCGTCACGAGACGACTTGATCGCTGCGATCCACCAGAGACTCGCTGATCGCTGGGAGCGGCAGTTAGAGATCGCCTGTGGAAAGCCGACCGCTGAGGCAACGCCGATGGAGCGCCTGACCGCCTACATACTCACTTGTTCGACAGCCGCCTCCCGCGCCGAGTTCCAGATGATTCTCGACAGCCAGCACACCCAGCACAAGGCGATCTGGGAAGACCTCATCGACCGATGGACCGGACGTAGCGAACGAGACGAAGCTGAGCGCGACCAGATGACCTCGCTCGCCCTGCTCGCTGCTGACGGGCTCTGGGTCAACGACCTGATCGGAAGCAGGCCCATCTCACAGGACCACCGGAGTGAAACCGCAAAGCAGATCATCGCGCTACTCCAGAATGACGTCCATGAATCCGAGGCCAAGCCCAACGGGTAAGCGAGCCAGCGCGCGGTTGGAGAAGGCCGGATCGACGAATCCGTCGAGCGCGATGATGGGCAACCCTGTCAAGCAAGATCGCACCCTGGCACCTCTGTCCAGCAGCACCCAACTGGCTCTGACACATGCGCCTAGTGGGTATACCCGCCTGGACGGGGTCAGCCTGTGACAAAGCTAGACCAGGAGAAGACCGCCGCGGTCCAGGCCGTGGTGACCCGCGCGTTCGGAGTCTCCCGGACCACGATCTACAAGGCCCTCAACACCACCGAGACCGGCCAGCCCTGAACGGCCCACGCCCTGTGGATACCCGTGGTCCGGGCCGGTTCTTCTCCGTAGGGTGAGACCCGTCGCGGTGTTCTTCTTCGAGGGCCGCGACGGTGAGTGAGCCGCCTGTTCTCCTGTCCGGGTATGGTCACCCCGCCCTTGTCTTGGTCAATAGGGGGCAAGGGGATTTCACTTCCGCCCGGTCCACGCGCGACCCATCGGCAGCGCCCAGCACACATCACCCGTGGTCAGACCGGGGAAGTAGTGCAACTAACGCAGTACCGCAGTACCGCATTCACCCGTGCGGTGCTGCGGTAGCGCGGTGGTGCGGTTATAGCGCTGACATCGCTGTCAAAATGGGCATGGGACACACTGAACCTACTGATCATTCCACTTCCTGGGCGGCGTCAGCCATCCCCTCTCGATTCGATCTTCAGCGGCCATTTCCTCCGTCATTTTCTTGGTCTTGCTCCAAGCTTGCCGAATTTCCTCATCACTCATACCGGGCCGCCACGTCTTTAATAACAATGCTTCAGTCCCAAAGACTGTGAACATCGCGATAGCTCCGCACGCAGCGTGACCCGGAGAAACGAACCACCCCACCATTGCCCCCACAAGTGGGGGAATAACGAACCCCCAAATTGCATAGCCCCACCCGCCTGGGTCTGAGTGACCAGCAGAAACAGTAAAGGGCCGCTCACACAAAGTCACGACAATAGAACTAACCACTACAGCAGCAGCAGTGAGGGCAAGGGAAAGAGATCCGCTCAAAGGGCTGGAGAGGAGCTTGCTCAACAGCCACCAAAACAACCAGACCACCGGGGACAGTAGCGCCGCAGTAGACAAGTGTCCCCCTACGGCCAAGGAAATAGGAACGACATGGGAGGGGCCCCCTTCCTTCGGAAAGGAACCCCTCCCCCTGTTTGGGATTAGCCCTGACATCAGCTCAGGCAAGCCTCCACAAGCCCGGGAACCCCCAGGAGTTCGGAGAGAACATTCACGGCATCCTCACCGATCTCAGCGGCAGCCTGACCGGAACGAATTGCACGCCAAATGCCGCTAACTCCGCCCCAAAGGCTCCGCGCCTTCTTAATCCAAGCAATGATCTTGAATACGGGGAACCCGAACTGAACGACGAAATTGCCAAGCGCCAGCGAGCATCCAAAAACATTAAACGCTGGACTTGCCTCAGCGTCGCCAGATGAATCCACTGGAGTCTGAATTGTCGTGAGGCCTTCAAGGTAAGGCGCGATTTTCTCGCTGTATCCCGGGTATGTGTGAGGATCAGCTCGCTTAAGCTCTTCAGGCATCGAATCCAGCGCCCTCAGAATCATGTCGAGCTGCTCATCTTCCGTGTAGGAGGACTGCGGCTTGCGCCACGCCGACTGAGGCGGCCGTCGCCCAGCATGAGGCGGCCGTCCAATCGGCTGCCCGGCGCCCGCCAAAGTCGGCGCAGCGACTGCAATCAGACCCCCAGAAACCAACGCTCCCGAAAGACCACGCATGGCTTGACGTCGATCGAAAATAATCCCCTCCAATATTCAGCTTGTCATCTGACGCATCGAAGCCTATCTGCGTGCTGTACATCACACAAGTTGCAGGCGAGGCCCCCTGTCATGCGGTGGCAGCAACAGGAGGGGAGGTGGACGTTCCCCGCCGGGGTCGGGCTTAGCTGACCTGGAGGATGAAGTATGTGGTGGGGTATCCCAGCGGGAAGCGGTCTTCTCCGG
>NZ_JBVFVY010000041.1:0-5700 GCF_055522295.1 Micrococcus sp. CS26 | reverse complement strand
GTGAACGGACGGTGAATGCTTCGGACACGGAGTTGACACGGTCGAAACGGATGGTCTAGGATGGAGAAGTTGCTCCAGAGCGAAACGGCCCGCGGAGCGGGTCGCTGAAGCTGGAAGCGCCTGTTGTTTGAGAACTCAATAGTGTGCCAAGTTTGTTGATGCCAATTGTTTTAACACATATTGGTTGATCATCGCCTGCCACCCCCGTGGTGTGGTGATGGTCTGCTAGGTATTGAATGGATGTCGTGGTGGTTATTTCCGGCTGCCACGGTGTTGTTCTGTAATTTTTTTACGGAGAGTTTGATCCTGGCTCAGGATGAACGCTGGCGGCGTGCTTAACACATGCAAGTCGAACGATGAAGCCCAGCTTGCTGGGTGGATTAGTGGCGAACGGGTGAGTAACACGTGAGTAACCTGCCCTTAACTCTGGGATAAGCCTGGGAAACTGGGTCTAATACCGGATAGGAGCGCCTACCGCATGGTGGGTGTTGGAAAGATTTATCGGTTTTGGATGGACTCGCGGCCTATCAGCTTGTTGGTGAGGTAATGGCTCACCAAGGCGACGACGGGTAGCCGGCCTGAGAGGGTGACCGGCCACACTGGGACTGAGACACGGCCCAGACTCCTACGGGAGGCAGCAGTGGGGAATATTGCACAATGGGCGCAAGCCTGATGCAGCGACGCCGCGTGAGGGATGACGGCCTTCGGGTTGTAAACCTCTTTCAGTAGGGAAGAAGCGAAAGTGACGGTACCTGCAGAAGAAGCACCGGCTAACTACGTGCCAGCAGCCGCGGTAATACGTAGGGTGCGAGCGTTATCCGGAATTATTGGGCGTAAAGAGCTCGTAGGCGGTTTGTCGCGTCTGTCGTGAAAGTCCGGGGCTTAACCCCGGATCTGCGGTGGGTACGGGCAGACTAGAGTGCAGTAGGGGAGACTGGAATTCCTGGTGTAGCGGTGGAATGCGCAGATATCAGGAGGAACACCGATGGCGAAGGCAGGTCTCTGGGCTGTAACTGACGCTGAGGAGCGAAAGCATGGGGAGCGAACAGGATTAGATACCCTGGTAGTCCATGCCGTAAACGTTGGGCACTAGGTGTGGGGACCATTCCACGGTTTCCGCGCCGCAGCTAACGCATTAAGTGCCCCGCCTGGGGAGTACGGCCGCAAGGCTAAAACTCAAAGGAATTGACGGGGGCCCGCACAAGCGGCGGAGCATGCGGATTAATTCGATGCAACGCGAAGAACCTTACCAAGGCTTGACATGTTCTCGATCGCCGTAGAGATACGGTTTCCCCTTTGGGGCGGGTTCACAGGTGGTGCATGGTTGTCGTCAGCTCGTGTCGTGAGATGTTGGGTTAAGTCCCGCAACGAGCGCAACCCTCGTTCCATGTTGCCAGCACGTCGTGGTGGGGACTCATGGGAGACTGCCGGGGTCAACTCGGAGGAAGGTGAGGACGACGTCAAATCATCATGCCCCTTATGTCTTGGGCTTCACGCATGCTACAATGGCCGGTACAATGGGTTGCGATACTGTGAGGTGGAGCTAATCCCAAAAAGCCGGTCTCAGTTCGGATTGGGGTCTGCAACTCGACCCCATGAAGTCGGAGTCGCTAGTAATCGCAGATCAGCAACGCTGCGGTGAATACGTTCCCGGGCCTTGTACACACCGCCCGTCAAGTCACGAAAGTTGGTAACACCCGAAGCCGGTGGCCTAACCCTTGTGGGGGGAGCCGTCGAAGGTGGGACCAGCGATTGGGACTAAGTCGTAACAAGGTAGCCGTACCGGAAGGTGCGGCTGGATCACCTCCTTTCTAAGGAGCATTAGTGCCCGTTGCATCACCGCGTGTGTGATGGCGGGTTGCTCATGGGTGGAACATCAATGAATGGTGCCAGTGGTGGTGCCGGCAGTGCTCGAGTACGTCATGCCTGTGAGGGTGTGGTTGGAATGGGTGGTGTTGGTGGCTGCGGGCTGGTGTTGGCACACTGTTGGGTCCTGGAACAGCAGGCACCCTGATCTGTGAGGGTTGGGGTTGTTGTTTCTGGTGTCCGTATCTTGTGAAGCTGGCCTGTGTGGTTGGTGGATGGGGTGTGGGTTGTTGTTTGAGAACTGCATAGTGGACGCGAGCATCTTATTTTTTTGTTGCTGCATTGTTGATCGCACTGTTCCCCCTGGGGTGGTGTGTGAGGTGTGGTGATGCCGAGAATGACATCTTAGTTAGATATTGCTCATTTGAGGACTTTCATTGTGTGTGAAAGTTTCCAAGGGCGCATGGTGGATGCCTTGGCAACAGGAGCCGAAGAAGGACGTGGGAATCTGCGATAAGCCTGGTGGAGTCGATAACCGGACGTTGAGACCAGGATTTCCGAATGGGGAAACCCCGCACGACGTGTCGTGTGACCCCCGGTTGAACACATAGACCGGGTGGAGGGAACGTGGGGAAGTGAAACATCTCAGTACCCACAGGAAGAGAAAACAAAAGTGATTCCGTTAGTAGTGGCGAGCGAACGCGGATGGGGCTAAACCGTATGTGTGTGATACCCGGCAGGGGTTGCATGTGCGGTGTTGTGGGCCCCTCCTTGTCATGTCTGCCGGCATGGCGCAGTGAGGTGCGGGCATATAGACGAACCAGTGTGGATGCTGGACCGTAGAGGGTGAGAGTCCCGTAGTCGAAATGTGTTCCGCCGCTGTTGGAGGGTTGCCCGAGTAGCACGGGGCCCGAGGAATCCCGTGTGAATCTGCCAGGACCACCTGGTAAGCCTGAATACTACCTGTTGACCGATAGCGGATCAGTACCGTGAGGGAATGGTGAAAAGTACCCCGGGAGGGGAGTGAAATAGTACCTGAAACCATGTGCCTACAAACCGTTGGAGCCTCCTTGTGGGGTGACAGCGTGCCTTTTGAAGAATGAGCCTGCGAGTTAGTGATACGTGGCGAGGTTAACCCGTGTGGGGAAGCCGTAGCGAAAGCGAGTCTGAATAGGGCGATTGAGTCGCGTGTCCTAGACCCGAAGCGGAGTGATCTACCCATGGCCAGGTTGAAGCGCGTGTAAGAGCGCGTGGAGGACCGAACCCACTTCAGTTGAAAATGGAGGGGATGAGCTGTGGGTAGGGGTGAAAGGCCAATCAAACTCCGTGATAGCTGGTTCTCCCCGAAATGCATTTAGGTGCAGCGTCACGTGTTTCTTCCCGGAGGTAGAGCTACTGGATGGACGATGGGCCCTACAAGGTTACTGACTTCAGCCAAACTCCGAATGCCGGGAAGTGAGAGCGTGGCAGTGAGACTGTGGGGGATAAGCTTCATAGTCGAGAGGGAAACAGCCCAGACCACCGGTTAAGGCCCCTAAGCGTGTGCTAAGTGGGAAAGGATGTGGAGTTGCTGAGACAACCAGGAGGTTGGCTTAGAAGCAGCCACCCTTGAAAGAGTGCGTAATAGCTCACTGGTCAAGTGATTCCGCGCCGACAATGTAGCGGGGCTCAAGTACACCGCCGAAACCGTGGCATTCAGTTTTGCTGGATGGGTAGGGGAGCGTCGTTCACGAGGTGAAGCCAGCGGGTAACTTCTGGTGGATTGTGGACGAGTGAGAATGCAGGCATGAGTAGCGAAAGACGGGTGAGAAACCCGTCCGCCGGATGACTAAGGGTTCCAGGGTCAAGCTAATCTGCCCTGGGTAAGTCGGGACCTAAGGCGAGGCCGACAGGCGTAGTCGATGGACAACGGGTTGATATTCCCGTACCAGTGAAGAACCGTCCATGTTGAGCCGGTGATACTAACCGCCCGAACCATCCCGAACCCCGTCTTTGACGGGGTCGGTGATGGGGAGCGCGGGACCTGAACCGGGGAGGCAAGCGCATTAACAGGTGTGACGCAGGAAGGTAGCCGGGCCGGGCAATGGAAATGACCTGGTCTAAGGGTGTAGGGCTGCCGGTAGGTAAATCCGCCGGCTGTATGCCTGAGACCTGATGGGCGCCCACATGGTGGGTGATCCGGTGATCCTATGCTGCCTAGAAAAGCATCGGCGTGAGGTTCAAACTGCCCGTACCCTAAACCGACACAGGTGGTCAGGTAGAGAATACTAAGGCGATCGAGAGAATCATGGTTAAGGAACTCGGCAAAATGCCCCCGTAACTTCGGGAGAAGGGGGGCCCCAACCTTGAGCACCACGTGCTGGTGTGAGGGGATCGGGGCCGCAGAGACCAGGGGGAAGCGACTGTTTATCAAAAACACAGGTCCATGCGAAGTCGTAAGACGATGTATATGGACTGACTCCTGCCCGGTGCTGGAAGGTTAAGGGGACCCGTTAGCTTCGGCGAAGCGGAGAACTTAAGCCCCAGTAAACGGCGGTGGTAACTATAACCATCCTAAGGTAGCGAAATTCCTTGTCGGGTAAGTTCCGACCTGCACGAATGGAGTAACGACTTCCCCGCTGTCTCAACCATGAACTCGGCGAAATTGCATTACGAGTAAAGATGCTCGTTACGCGCAGAAGGACGGAAAGACCCCGTGACCTTTACTATAGTTTGGTATTGGTATTCGGTGTGACTTGTGTAGGATAGGTGGGAGACTGTGAAGCGGGCACGCCAGTGTTCGTGGAGTCGCCGTTGAAATACCACTCTGGTCACTCTGGATATCTAACTTCGGCCCGTGATCCGGGTCAGGGACAGTGCCTGATGGGTAGTTTAACTGGGGCGGTTGCCTCCTAAAATGTAACGGAGGCGCCCAAAGGTTCCCTCAGCCTGGTTGGCAATCAGGTGTCGAGTGCAAGTGCACAAGGGAGCTTGACTGTGAGAGTGGCAGCTCGAGCAGGGACGAAAGTCGGGACTAGTGATCCGGCGGCTCGTTGTGGAACGGCCGTCGCTCAACGGATAAAAGGTACCTCGGGGATAACAGGCTGATCTTGCCCAAGAGTCCATATCGACGGCATGGTTTGGCACCTCGATGTCGGCTCGTCGCATCCTGGGGCTGGAGTAGGTCCCAAGGGTTGGGCTGTTCGCCCATTAAAGCGGTACGCGAGCTGGGTTCAGAACGTCGTGAGACAGTTCGGTCCCTATCCTCTGCGCGCGTTGGAAATTTGAGAAGGTCTGTCCTTAGTACGAGAGGACCGGGACGGACGAACCTCTGGTATGTCAGTTGTACCGCCAGGTGCATGGCTGATT
Organism: Micrococcus sp. CS26; assembly: GCF_055522295.1. Lineage (NCBI taxonomy): Bacteria > Bacillati > Actinomycetota > Actinomycetes > Micrococcales > Micrococcaceae > Micrococcus > Micrococcus sp. CS26. Next base: position 546 of record NZ_JBVFVY010000041.1, on the reverse strand, counting down.
AGCTACGTTCGGGATGGATAACCGCTGAAAGCATCTAAGCGGGAAGCCGGCTTCGAGATGAGATTTCCTTGCCCCTTTGAGGGTGTGAGGCCCCCAGCTAGAACACTGGGTTGATAGGCTGGATGTGGAAGCGAGGACTGAAGACTCGTGAAGCTGACCAGTACTAATAGGCCGATGACTTACACACACTCTTATCCTATTGCTTGCTTCAAGGTGATGGGTGGGTGTTCGCGTCCACTGTGCGGTTGTCTGATTGCAACCGGCTGTCTGCTTGTTGGTGGGTGGTTGGGGTGTTTTGAGTTGAATAGTGTCACTGTTGTGTGACCCGTAGGTTTCCCTGCTGTTGCCCGTGTTGAGGGTGGTGGTGTGGGGTTAGGGTTACGGCGGTCATAGCGTGGGGGAAACGCCCGGTTCCATTCCGAACCCGGAAGCTAAGGCCCACAGCGCCGATGGTACTGCAGCCGGGAGGTTGTGGGAGAGTAGGTCGCCGCCGGACATTCTTTGAGGGAGGGCCTCGCACTGTTGGTGCGAGGCCCTTCCCGCATT
>NZ_JBVFVY010000040.1:0-6839 GCF_055522295.1 Micrococcus sp. CS26 | reverse complement strand
GCCTACGTGGCACGACGCACCGCGGAGGGCAAGTCCAAGCGAGACATCATTCGCTGCCTCAAGAGGTACGTGATCCGCGAGGTATACCACCTCGTGAAGACCAACCCTCGCACCGGTCAGATCGCGAGTTGACAACTATAGGAGCATCAACGCCCTGGCCGAGAGCGTGAACGGGCTCTACAAGGCCGAACTCATCCACTCCAAGCGGATCTGGGAGTCCGTGTAGGCGGTGGAGCTGGCCACCATGGGGTGGGTGCACTGGTGGAACACCACCCGCCTCCACGAGACCCTCGGCTACCGCACTCCCGCAGAAGTTGAGACGGCCTACACTCACGACCAGGATTCAGCGCCCGTTGCGTCCTGACCTCGGAACGAAACCCAGGGCGCTTCACATCGAGTGTATCGACGTGCCACGAGCGACCCCTTCGCGCGTCTATCAGGATCGACTCGTCCCGTCCCACCCCTTTACGGAACCCCAAATGGCGATATCATCGCCATATGACGATTGATGCGATCCCGGCCGAGCCTCAGTTCGAGGTGGCAGACAGTCATGCCGCGCTCTTCCATGCCCTCGCCGAACCCACACGCTTGGCTCTCCTCCAGCACCTCTCGACCGGTGAGCACCGAGTTCGCGACCTTGTCGAACACATGCACCTTGCCCAGTCGACCGTCAGCAAGCATCTCTCGTGCCTGCGCGACTGCGGTCTGGTCACCGCGCGCACTGAAGGCCGCGCTTCCTGGTTCACCCTCGCCGATCTGCCCCGACTAAAGGGCCTGCTCGAGGTGGCGGACGACCTGCTCGACACCTCCGGGACCACCCTCTCCCTGAAGAACCACCGCGATCACGAGAACCTCGAGGACGGGGACCTCTGATGAGCTCAGGACACGACCATTCGCACGGCGGCAGCGGGTCGAGCACCGCCCGGACGCGACTCGCCATCGCCTTCGCCATCACCTCCGTCATCGTGCTCGCGCAAGCGATCGGGAGCGTCGTCACCGGAAGTCTTGCCCTGCTCACGGACACGGCGCACGCCCTCGTCGACGCCTCCGGACTGCTGGTCGCGCTGATCGCGGCGACCATGATGTTGCGCCCGGCCAGCAGCAGCCGAACCTGGGGATTCGCTCGCATCGAGGTACTGGCAGCCTTGGCCCAGGCCACGCTCCTGATCGTGGTCGGCACCTACACCGCCGTCGAGGGTATCTCGCGACTAACCGACCCCCCGGACGTCCCCTCAGGAGAGCTGCTCATCTTCGGTGTGATCGGCCTGGTCGCGAACATCGCCGCGATCCTCATCCTGGCCGGAGGCAAGGACTCGAGCCTCAACATGCGTGCCGCGTTCCTCGAGGTTCTCAATGACGCTCTCGGTTCGCTCGGCGTGATCACGGCCGCGATCGTGATCCAGCTGACCGGATTCCAACAGGCCGATGCACTGGCTGGTTTGTTCATCGCCGCGCTGATCGTGCCTCGGGCGTTCCGCATCATGGCCGAAACACTGCGGATCCTCATGGAGTACACCCCGAAGGGAGTGGATCTCGATCAGGTGCGCGAGCACATCCTCGCTCTCGACCACGTCCAGGACGTCCACGACCTGCACGCCTCAGCGATCGGGAGCAATCTGCCGATCTTCTCGGCTCACGTCGTCGTCGGGGAGGAGTGCTTCGAATCAGCCCACGCACTGCGGATCCTCGAAGAGGTCCATGTCTGCGTCAGGACGCACTTCCCGATCGCGTTCGAGCACGCCACGATCCAACTGGAGAGCCCGTCGGTGCATCGAGGTGAATCCGAACGTCCCTTGCACACTTAGCGCCCACGGATCCGCACTCCTCCTAACCGCAGGCGAGGGCGACAAAACGGCGCGCACCCCACTCGATGGTGGGGTGCGCGCCGCGGGTAGTCGCTGGGCTCAGCGGAAGGAGACGAAGGTGGGATTACCCCAGATGGTGCGCTCGGTGACAGCCCAGTACGTGATCCGCGAGGTATACCACCTCGTGAAGACCAACCCTCGCACCGGTCAGATCGCGAGTTGACAACTATAGGAGCATCAACGCCCTGGCCGAGACCGTGAACGGGCTCTACAAGGCCGAACTCATCCACTCCAAGCGCGTGTGGGAGTCCGTGCAGGCGGTCGAACTGGCCACCATGGGGTGGGTGCACTGGTGGAACACCACCCGCCTCCACGAGACCCTCGGCTACCGCACTCCCGCAGAGGTCGAGGCCGCCTACACTCACGACCAGGATTCAGCGCCCGTTGCGTCCTGACCTCGGAACGAAACCCAGGGCGCTTCAGTCAGCGATGGCTATCGCGTGCTGTGCTTCGAGAAGGATGCATCGTATGTTCCGCTGGTCCAGTCACGGCTGGACCGGTAGCCGAGCCGTGGTCGCGGAGCTTCTGGCGACGAACGACCTTGCGCCATCTCACCTCCGTGCTTTCAAACGGGGCCACGGCGTAGTTGCATGTTCGAGGATATTCTGAGGTCATGTCCGTCTCTGAGTTGTCCGCGAGCACCCAGAACTATTTGAAGGCTGTGTGGGGTCTGACGGAGTGGTCGTCGGTGCCGGTGACGCCGACGCTGATCGCGGAGCGGACGGGATTGAAGCTCTCGTCGGTCTCTGATGCTGTCCGTAAGCTCTCTACGCAGGGTCTTGTCGAGCATGCTCCTTACGGGTCGGTGGAGTTGACGGAGACGGGGCGCTCCTACGCGCTGGCGATGGTACGTCGGCATCGGTTGATCGAGTCGTTCCTCGTCAGTGTCTTGGGCTACTCGTGGGATCAGGTGCATGATGAGGCTGAGCACCTTGAGCATGCGGTGTCGGATTTCATGATCGACCGGATCGATGAGTTCTTGGAGTTCCCCACCCGCGATCCTCATGGTGACCCGATCCCGTCCGCTGACGGGACGGTGCAGATCCCGGATGCGACACAGTTGACCGGAGTCGGGGCGGGGCACCGGGTGGTGGTCGAGCGTATTTCGGACTCGGACCCGGCGCTGCTGCAGTTCTTCGAAGAGCATGGTTTCGTAATCGGATCAACGCTGGAGATCGGCGAAGGTGCCCCGTTCTCGGACGCGCTGGACGCGCGAGTTACGGGATCGGACACCTCGGTAGCACTGGGGCGTTCGGCGACAGATGCACTCTATGTGTCTGTCGTGGCCAGTTGATGCGGTCACCGCGCAGCTTCGTCGTGGAGTGATGCATGGAGCACGCCTGCTCCGGCAGGGAGCAACGTGCCATGCCATTCCGCCGAGCGGACCTTGATGATGTCGTTTTCCGCTGTGCAGGCCTGGATGCGTGACCGTGTGTCGGGGCGAGGGTGTCGCTCGTCGAGGAAGACCAGTGTTTCGAGTGGTGCGTCGGCGACGCGCGTGATCCTCACGGGAGCCCATCGCGGGCGTGCGAGTTCCCGCAGACGGGCATCTCGGCGGGATTCGATGTGACCGTCTGGGGTGGGGATGGGTTGCCCGTAGGGGTCGTGGGTGGGCTGGTCGAGGGAGGCTTCGATTCGCTGGAGGAAGCGGGGTGAGCTGCTGGCTTCCAATGCGTCGGCATTGGCGGCGAGTTCGCTCCAGGGCAGGTCGAGGGCGTCGTGGAGGAAGCACCGAAGTATCCGGTTCGTCCGCACTGCCCGCATCGCTTCGAGGTGTCCCGTAGGAGTGAGGGAAAGGCTTTTGTACCGTTCGTGGTCGACGAGACCGTCATCGACGAGTCGCTTCACCTGTTCGGACACGCTCCCCGGCACGAAACTCAGCGCACGGGCAATGCCCGTCACCGTAACCGGAGCGTCACTGTTCTCAGTCAGGGACCAGATGGCACGGAGATAGCGTGCTCTGGTCCCTGACCGGTCGCTCTTGCCGCGCATGCGGGATACCCCTACTGAGCGGAAACGAGTGCCCGTCTGCGGCGTGTGCTCATGATCCGGGTTCCGATGAGACCGTGCCGGGGGCTGAAAAAGTAGACGAGCGCGAACACGGCTCCCTGCGCGAGGACGACCATGCCACCGGAGGCGGTGTCGAGGTAGTAGCTCAAGTACAGGCCGACGACGGCGCAGGCTGCGGAGATCACGGGAGCGATAACGAGCATGCGCCCGAACCGGTCCGTGAGTAGGTATGCGGTAGCTCCCGGGATGATGAGCATCGCCACGACCAGGATGACGCCAACGGCCTGGAGGGCGACGACGGCGGTGAGCGCGAGGAGACCGAGGAGCGCCGCGCCGAGGATCTTCGGATTCAGTCCGATGGCGTGGGCGTGGGTGGGGTCGAAGGCGTAGAGGGTGAAGTCGCGGCGCTTGGTGACGAGGATCGTGAAGGTGATCGCGCCGAGGATGATGACCTGGATGAGGTCGGCCCAGGACACGCCGAGCAGGTTGCCGAAGATGATGTGGTTCAGGTCGGTCTGCGACGGGGTCACGGAGATCAGCACGAGCCCCAGAGCGAACAGTGTCGTGAACACGATCCCGATCGCAGCGTCCTCCTTGACCCGACTGGTGTCCCTCACCGCGCCAATGAGGGCGACCGCGAGGAACCCGAAGATCACCGCTCCGAGGGCGAAGGGTGCGCCGACGATGTAGGCGAGCACGACCCCAGGGAGGACGGCGTGGGAGACGGCGTCGCCCATGAGCGACCAGCCGATCAGGACGAGCCAGCAGGAGAGCACCGCGCACACGATCGAGGCGATCAGGGTGGTCGCGAGGGCGCGCACCATGAAGTCGTAGCTGAGCGGCTCGAGGAAGAAGTCGATCAGGTTCATCAGTTGTCGCCTCGGTTCAGGACGTCCAGCCCGAAGGCCAGAGCAAGGTTGTCGGGCCGGAGTACCTCATCAGGGTCGCCGTGCATGAGCACGCGGCGCATCAGGAGCACGGCTTCGTCAGCCAGGGCGGGCAGGGCGTGGAGATCGTGGGTGGAGACGAGGATCGTCGCCCCGTCGTCGGCGAGTTCGCGCAGCAGCCGGGTGATCGTGGCCTCGGAGCGTTTATCGACCCCGGCGAACGGCTCATCCAACAGCAGGATCGACGCGCCCTGGGCGATCCCCCTGGCCACGAACGCCCTCTTCTTCTGGCCACCGGAGAGCTGCCCAATCTGCCGGTCCGCGTACTCAGTGAGCTCCACCCGCTCCAAGGCGTGGTCGACGGCGTCGTGGTCGGCTTTCTTCGCGTGGCGGGTGAATCCCATGTGTCCGTAGCGGCCGGTCATGACGACATCGCGTACGGTCACTGGGAATGCCCAGTCGACGTCCTCGCTCTGCGGCACATAGCCGACGGCCCCCGACTTGCGTGCCTTCGTCGGGTTCTCACCGTTGACGCGGACCGTGCCGGAATCGGGACGCAGCAAACCCATGATCGTCTTGAACAGCGTCGACTTCCCCGATCCGTTCATGCCCACGAGTCCGCACACGCGTCCTGCCTGGATGTCGAGGGTGGCGTGGTCGAGGGCGAGGACCTCGCCGTAGTGGACCGTGACGTCATGTACCGAGATCGCGGTCGTCATCAGTTGCGTGCCGTCAGCGCGTCGATGATGGTGGTCGCATCGTGGCGGATCAGCTCCAGGTAGGTCGGGACCGGCCCGTCCGCTTCGGACAGGGAGTCGACGTACAGCACACCACCGAACTCGGCGTCGGTCGCTTCGACGACCTGCTGCATCGGGGCGTCGGACACGGTGGACTCGCAGAACACCGCGGGTACGTCGCCTGCGCGTACGAACTCGATCGCGGAGGTGATCTGCTGCGGGGTGGCCTGCTGCTCCGCGTTGACCGCCCAGATGTACTTCTCGGTCAGCCCGGCGTCCCGGGCGAGGTAGGAGAACGCACCTTCGCAGGTCACCAACGCCCGCTGGTTCTCGGGCAGGACCGACAGCTCGTCGACCAGCTCATCCTGCACCGTCTGCAACTCGGCCTTGTACGCCTCGCCGTTGGCCTCGTATTCGCTCGCGTTGTCGGGGTCGAGGTCGCTGAACGCCTCGACCATGTTGTCGACGTAGATCTGCACGTTCACCGGACTCATCCACGCGTGCGGGTTCGGCATCCCCGCGTAGGCATCCTCGCTGATGTCGATCGTCTCGACCCCCTCGCTGACCACGACGTGGGGCACATCCAACCCGTCGACGAACTGCGCGAACCACGCCTCCAGATTCATCCCGTTGTCGAGAATCAGATCCGCCTCCGACGCTCTGCGGATGTCTCCGGGGGTGGGCTCGTAGCCGTGGATCTCCGCCCCTACCTTCGTGATCGACTCCACCCTCAGGTTGTCACCGGCGACGTTCTCGGCGATGTCCGCGAGAACGGTGAACGTCGTCAGCACCACGGGACGCTCATCGTCAGCTCCTGCATCGTTCTCGCCGGATGTTGCGCATCCGGCGAGAGAGAGCGCGAGCACGGACGCTGCCAGCAGCGGCAGGGAACGGCGGGAGAAGAAGCGGGAGTTTCGTGGCATGGATGGTTCCTTAGCTGAGCGGGTGACGAGGTGCGGGGTGGAAGTTCACGTGAGCGGTGGAAGCGGAGGGCTTGGGGGCGGGCCAGCGCGATGGGATGCGGCGATGAAGTGGTCGAGCTTGTCGGGTGCTTCTCCGCGCAGGTAGACGCCGAGCATGCGCAGGAGGTTCAGCATCACCGTTTCGGGGTCGGACGACGTTCGCAACAGGCGGGCCGCAGCGGCGTGGTCAGCGTCGCGCACGGACTGAAACAAGGTGATGGCCTCCAGCCACGCACCCTCACTGCGCTCGCCCACATACGTTCGTCCCATGCCACACATCCTAGTGTTCGGTGTGCCGTAGTTCCAAACATGGGCGTGGCATAGACAAATAAACTACATTGATGTTATTACTAGATACGCCACTCCGAACATCGGTGA
>NZ_JBVFVY010000039.1:0-6886 GCF_055522295.1 Micrococcus sp. CS26 | reverse complement strand
TCGGTCATCCTCAAAGTGACGCTGCCGGAGCGGGCGGACTTCTACCGCGAGTTCGTGGACCATCCCCGAGTGATCCGCGTCCTGGCCCTGTCGGGCGGCTATACCCGGGCCCAGGCCACCACCCTGCTGGCCCGCAACCACGGCGTGATCGCCAGCTTCTCCCGCGCCCTGACCGAAGGGCTGAGTACGGCCCAGAGCCCAGCGCAGTTCAATGCGGTGTTGGATGAGGCCATCAACGCGATCGCGACGGCCTCTCGCACCTGACCGGAGGCCATAGGACCGCTGCGGTAGTCTGCGGCCGCCGAAGCGGTGTCCGACCACCCCCCATTCCTGGGGCCGGGCACCGCCTCAGCGGCGTCTGCCGCGCAGTTCAACGGGCAGCCACCGAGGAGCGCACGAAGTCCTGGCGCACCCCCAAGGCGCGGTCGGTGCGCCGGATGGACTCGCCGCCGTCGTCGACGGTTCCGGTGAGGGCCCGGATCGCGTCGATGTTCTCGGGGACGACGATCGCCTGGTTGTCCACCGTGTAGGTGTAGTACAGCTCGTTGCCGTCCACGGTGAGGATGTCTTCCCAGAGGGCCACCTCATACATATCACCCCGGGGCCGGCCCAGGTCCTCCATGAGTTCCACGGTGCTATTGACCGCCACGACGCCGTCCGAGCGCCGGACGAAGGCGATCCGCGGCATCGCCCGGAACGCCTCCAACACCTCCTGCTTCTCGGCCGGGCGGGTGAGCTCGATCGTCCAGTAGTGCAGGTGGTTCTGAGTGTGGGCTCCCTTGGCGGCCATGGTGACCACGTCCAGGTCCGGGACCACCGACTGGGCGTCGGGCCCCTGATGGCTGGGGATTCGGCCCTCGGGGACGATGGTGTTCATGATCCCCGAGTGGTCCGATTCCCACGGATCGGTGGCCCGGCGGATGAGCACCCCCCGGGCCTTGGACAGCAGTCCGACGTCCTTCAGCGCGGTAAGGGCCCGGACGGTGGCGGTGGTATTGCAGGACACCACCCGGGTGCTGTCCCGGCCCAGGGCGGTGGCGTAGTTGGCGTGGGCGACGAAGGAGTGGCCGGTGAGATCGTGCTTCTCCCCGCCCTGGAACACGGATTTGACCCCGTGGGCACGGTAGAGCTCCAGGTTGCCGGCGCCCACCTGGGCCGGGGTGCAGTCCACCACGACGTCAACGTTCTCGAGCAGGTCGTGCAGGCCTCCGACGACGGGAAGGCCGGCATCCGCCATCACCGGTAGGGCCTGCTCGGTAGAGGCGTAGACGGGGATACCCTTCCCGGCCGCAGTCGCGATCCGGTAGTCAGCGATGACGTCACTGACTCCGACCAGCGCCATGTCCTCCTGGGCCCGGACCGCGTCGGCGACGCGTTTGCCGATGACCCCGTACCCGTTCACCGCGACCTTGATCTTGTCCTGCATGCTCGTCTCCTTTCCTGGAGGACCCGTTCCGGTTTCGGGGTCTATCGCCAGCCGCGTCTCACCGGATGCCCGCAGCGGACGACGGTGCTCAGAGCTTGTCGAGCATCTGTTGCATTTCGGTGATCTCGGCCTCCTGGTCGGCGATGACCTGCTCGGCGAGCTGCACGGCCTGCGGGTTCTGGCCGTCCTCGACCTCGTCCTTGGCCATGTCCACGGCGCCCTTGTGGTGGGCGGTCATCTGCTCCAGGTACAACCGGGCGGCCTCGGTGCCCTGGGCCTGCTCCAGGGCGGCCATGTCCTCCTCGGACATCATCCCGGACATCCCGCCGTGGTCCATGCCCTCCATACCGTCCGTGTCCACGGGGTCTTGGCCCCAGGCGGTGAGCATGGCGTTCATGCGCTCGATCTCCGGGCCCTGGGCGTCGATGACCTTCTGGGCGAACGCGGCCACCTCCGCCGGGACGTCATCCTTGGCCAGCAGCATCTCGCTCATCTCAACGGCCTGCTGGTGGTGCGGGATCATCATTTGGGCGAACATCACGTCCGCGTCGTTGTGCTCGGCGGAGACCTCCTCGGCCGAACCGGTCGCCGTGGTGGACGGTGTCGCGGTGGCCGTGGCCGCAGGGGTGGCGGCGGGGGCGGAGCTGGTCGCGGTGGCCGAGGCCTCAGCGCCGGCGTTCTCGTCCTGGGCGCCGGTGCCGCAGGCGGTCAAGGTCAGGGCGGAGGCCAGGGCCAGGGCGGTCAGCGTCATGGTGCGTTTCATGGTGGGTCCTTCCACAGTGGGTTGAGGGTTCATATCAGAGTTAGCGCCAAGAGGCGCGATCAGGAGGTCGCGGGTTGAAGGGCAGCCTGCGACCGGGGGCGCTCGAGAGGAGCCAGGTGCTCCGGGTCCAGGTCGATCCGGCGCAGCAGCTGGGCGTTGAGGGCCACCACGATGGTGGAGACGGACATCAGGATCGCGCCCACCGCGGGGGAGAGCACGAACCCGATCGGGGCGAGCACGCCGGCGGCCAGCGGCACGGCGAGCACGTTGTAGCCGGTGGCCCACACCAGGTTCTGGATCATCTTGGTGTAGCTGGCCTGGGAGAGCTCGATCATCGACAGCACCGCGCGGGGGTCGTTGCTGGCCAGCACAACGCCGGCGGACTCCATGGCCACGTCGGTGCCGGCGCCGATGGCGATGCCGACCTCGGCCCGCGCCAGCGCCGGGGCGTCGTTGACGCCGTCGCCCACCATGGCCACGGACAGTCCCCGGGACTGCAACTCGGTGACCTTGGTGTCCTTGTCCTGGGGGAGGACCTCGGCGAAGACCTCGTCGATGCCCAGGTCCGCCCCGACGGCCTCGGCGACCTGGCGGGCATCGCCGGTGATCATCGCGACCTTGATGCCGCGGGCGTGCAGGGCGGCCACGGCGGCCCGGGACTCGGGGCGGACCTTGTCCTCCACGGCGACCGCGCCGATAACGGACCCCTCGCGCAGCACGTGCAACACCCCGGCCCCGCGCGCGGTCCAGGAGGCGGTGTGCTCAGTGATCTCCGCCGGCATGGTCAGGTTAAGCTCGCGCAGCATGTTCGGGCCCCCGACGAGGATCTCGGAGCCGTCCACGGTGGCGCGCACCCCGCGGCCCATGGCAGCACTGAAGTCCGTGCCGCGCTTGCGCAACGTGCTGGCCTGCGGGTGCTGCCCGGCGGCGGTGACGATGGCCCGGGCCACGGGGTGCTCGCTGTCAGCCTCGGCCGCGGCGGCCACCGCCAGCAGTTCTGCCTCGGACACGCCGGGCATCGCGGTGACGGCGGTGACGACGTGGGCGCCCTCGGTCAGGGTGCCGGTCTTGTCGAACAGGACCACGTCGATGGTGCGCATCCGCTCCAGGGCCATCCGGTCCTTGATCAGGACCCCGGACTTGGCGGCCTTCTCCGTGGAGAGGGCGATCACCAGCGGGATGGCCAGGCCCAGGGCGTGCGGGCAGGCGATGACCAGCACGGTCACGGTGCGGGTGACCGCGTCGGTGGGCTGGCCGATCGCGGTCCACACGATCGCGGTGATGATCGCCGCGACCAGGGCGAACCAGAACAGCAGGGCCGCCGCCCGGTCGGCCAACGCCTGGGCGCGGGAGGAGGATTCCTGGGCGTCAGCGACCATCCGCTGGATCCCGGCCAGGGTCGTGTCGGTCCCGACGGCGGCCACCTTCACCCGCACGGTGTTGTCGGTGGCCACGGTCCCAGCGACCACCGTGTCCCCGGCCTGGCGCAGCACAGGCTTCGACTCCCCGGTGATCATCGCCTCGTCGAACTCCGCGGCGCCCTCGAGGATGGTCCCGTCGGCCGGCACCCGGGCCCCGGCCCGCACTAGCACCACATCGCCCACGGCCAACTCGGTGATCGGCACGGTGATGGTGTCACCGTCCACGACCTTCTCGGCCTCCTCCGGCAGCAGCGCCGCCAGCGCGTCCAAGGCGGAGGAGGCCGCGCCCAGGGCGCGCATCTCCATCCAGTGGCCCAGCAGCATGATGACCACCAGCAGCGCCAGCTCCCACCAGAAGTCCAGCATCAGGTCCCCGATGCCCAGGGTCGTGACCCAGGAGGCGACGAAGGCCACCGTGATGGCCATCGCGATCAGCAGCATCATCCCGGGCTGGCGGGCGCGCAACTCGGTCAGCCCGCCCTTCAGGAAGGGCATGCCGCCATAGAGGTAGATCACGGTGCCCAGCACCGGGGCGATCCACGCCGAGCCCGGGAACTCGGGGACGTGGTAGCCCAGCAGCTGCCCGACCATGTGGCTGAAGAACACCACCGGGATGGAGAGCACCAGTGAGACCCAGAACCGGTTCTTGAACATCGCGGTGGAATGCCCGGCGTGCTGACCGTGGTCGTGGACCTGGTGCTCCTCGTCCAGGGCCGAGTGGGCGTGGCCCTGGGGCATGGCCTGCCCGTGGGTGGCCGCGTCCGCGGGGTGGTGGGCGGCATGGTCGGTGTGGTTGGCGTGGCCGGCGTGGGGGTTCGGGTCTGGGTGTTCGGCGGTCTGGTCGGTGGGGTGATCGTGGTGGTGCGGGGTGCTCATGGTGTTCCTTCTGCTCGGCGGTCTGTTCGGCGACCGGCTCGGCGGTGGGGCGCCGACCTCGAGGGGATGGGTCGGTTAGATCCGGACGCGGTAGCCGGCCGCTTCGATGGCCGTCCGCACGGAGTCCGCGGAGGCGGGCCCGGTCACGGTGACGGGGGAGGCCCCGCCGGCGACCAGTTCGACCCGGACATCGTCCACCCCGTCCAGGGCGCTCACGGCCTCGGCGACGGAGCCCACGCAGTGTCCGCAGGTCATGCCCTCCACCTGGTAGGTCGCGTCGCCGGCGCTCGTCCCGGTTGGGTCGGCACTCTGGCGCCCGGCGGGGGCGGTGGCGTCGGCGGCTGGGGCGCAGCACGAGCAGCCGTTGGTGGCCCCCGGCAGCGGGGTGCGGGCGGATTCGGTCATGACGGTCTCCTTCAGGTCTGAGGGCGGCGCCGGACGGCGCCTCTCCTCTTGGTATATACCCCCTGGGGGTATCATTCAAGGGGTGGAGCGCCGGTGTTCACGGTGGATAAACGGGTGCGCCGGTAGGTGGGCTGGTCGGGGGGCTGCTTGGTGGGCAGGTCGATGGTGAACGTCGCCCCGGCCGTGGTGGAGGTGGCGCTCAGGGTGCCGCCGTGGGTCTGGATGAGAGCTCGGGAGATGGCCAGGCCGACCCCGGAGCCGCCGTGGTCACGGTCGCGGGCGGTGTCCCCGCGGTAGAAGCGTTCGAAGACGTGCGGCAGGTGCTCGGGAGAGATCCCCTCCCCGGTGTCGGTGACGCTGAGCGTGACCCCGGACGGGCTTTGTCGGGCCTCGAGGGTGACCCGGCCCCCGGCCGGGGTGTGGCGCAGGGCGTTGGTGAGCAGGTTGCCCAGGACCTGGCCCATGCGCTGGCGGTCCACGTCCACGGCCAGGCCCGGATCGGCGTCCATGGTCAGGGCCACGCCCTTGGTGGCGTAGGCCTCCTTGTGGGCCTCGGTCGCGGCATGCAGCAGCCCGCTGACCCCTTGGGGGCTGCGGTCCAGTTCGATCCGGCCCTCCTCGGCGCGGGAGACGTCGTTGATGTCCTCCACCAGCCGGGTCAACCGGGCCAGCTGCTCGCCCATCAGCTCACCGGTGGGCTCGTCCCAGTGGGACACCCCGTCTTGCAGGGCCTCGTGGTAGACGGTCAGCACGGAGACGGGGGTGCGCAGCTCGTGGGCCAGGTCCGAGAGCATCCGTCGACGGGTGTCCTCGGTGCGCTGAAGCCGTGCGGCCATGGTGTTGAAAGACCCTGCCAGCTCCTCCACCTCGGTGCCGGCGCCCATGGCCGGCACGCGGGTGTCGTACCGTCCACCGGCCATGGCCTTGGCCGCCTGGGTCAGGGCGTTGATCGGACTCTGGATCCGGCGGGCGACATTCCAGGTCAATGCCAGACAACAGATCAAGGCCGTGGCCAGGGCCACGCCCAGGGTCCAGAAATTGGCGTCCCGGTAGGCCTGCTCCACGTGCAGCACCTGGGCTGCATCGTGTCCGGCCCCGGCCTGTTCCAGGTGCTCGTGGAACAGTGGTGGGCCGGCCAGGGAGGCCACCACCACCGCGGCCAGCACGCTGGCCCCCACCACCAGCAGCTGGGCGAGGAAGAACCGGGCCGCTAATCCTTGGTAGCGCCGCCGGCCGGTCATTGCTCCGCCATCCGGTAGCCGACCCCGCGGACGGTGTCGATATAGCGGGCCGGGTCCGCGTCGAGCTTGCGGCGCAGGTTCTTGATGTGCACGTCCACGAGCCGTTCATCGCCCACCCAGGCCGGGTCCCAGACGATATCGATCAGCTGGCGCCGGGAGAAGGCCTGGTGCGGGCGCCCCGACAAGGCGGCCAACAGGTCGAACTCCGTGCGCGTTAGTTGCACCACCTGGCCCGACACGCGGGCCTCGTGGGCGGCCAGGTCGATGACCAGGTCACCGCAGACCCGTTCCGGTTCGGGGGCTGACACCGTTGTGCGCGGCCGGCGCATGACCGCCCCCACCCGGGCGACCAGCTCCCGGACGCTGAAGGGTTTGGTGATGTAGTCATCGGCCCCCACCGCCAATCCCTCCAACCGGTGGTGCTCATGGCCGCGGGCGGTGAGCATCAGCACATAGCACTCGGAGAAGGCCCGCACCCGCCGGCACACCTCGATCCCGTCCAGCCCGGGCAGGCCCAGGTCCAGGACCATCACGTCGGGCTCGTGAACCCGGGCGGCCTGCACTGCGGCCGGGCCGGTGTGGGTGAGGGCCACCTCGTAGCCGGCCCGCTCCAGGTAGGTGGCCACCATGCGCGCCAGCGGCTTCTCGTCATCGACCACCAACACCCGGCCGGCCGCCGGACCAGTCCCAGTGTCAGTCCCAGTGCCAGTGCCAGAATTCATGGGTCCAGTCTCGCTCTGTCTCGCGCCCCGGC
>NZ_JBVFVY010000038.1:0-8946 GCF_055522295.1 Micrococcus sp. CS26 | reverse complement strand
ACATAACCTCATGGTGATCATCGATCAAATCAATGAGAAGACGCGAGTCGAACGCGTTGCATCGATGTATGCCCACATCTTCAGCCGAGCCGGCGACTTTCCGGAGATGCGGTGCATCGTGGAACCGCCCATGCACGTGGACAGTTCGCTGAGCTCCAACGTGCAGTTCGCCGACTGGGTCGCCGCCGCCGTCACACGCGCTGTCGATCACCAGCTCAACGACTCGTCCAAGTACGCCTGGGTCACCGACCCCCAGCGGCTGGCATCCATGAGGGGCAGCTTCACCTACGAATCCAAACTGCACCTGTGGAACCGCGGCGTGCAGGACATCAACCACTCTGAGCTGTTCCACCGCGAACGGCGACTTGCCCCGACCCCGCATGGACAGCTTCTGGGGGCCTCGGTGGACCCCGCGGCGGCGGAGAAGATGGCGAAGATCTGGCGCTCGGGACGCTAAGACCTGGCGCCGCTGATAGAGATCGCCCCGGCCCTGCGTCAGGCGGAACACAGCCCCGCATATTCTGGTCCTCCGCGGGCTGCGAAGGACCAGAATATGCGGGCGGCGGGTGGACCACCTGGCGACACCGTTGCCGACGCGTTCATTCAACGCGCGGGGCATGCCCGGGCGTCACTGGGACAGGTTGTCGATCGCGTACTGCGCCTGGTCGGGCGTGAACTCCTCGCCGTACTCCGAGACCAGTTGGTCGTAGATCGCAGACGGCGACATGTCCATCATCTCCTGATAGCTCTTCGCTTTGGCCAGCGCATTGGCATTCCAGTCCACGTCCGTCATGTTGTCGATCGCGTACTGCGCCGCTTCTGGTGAGAACTGCTCACCGTACTCGGAGACCAGCTGGCCATAGATGCCCATCTTGGACATGTCCATGTTCTCTTCGTAGCTGTACGCCTTGCGAAGCGCCGACTGGTACTCCATCGGCACATCCCCGGCCTCATGCTCGGCTGCCGCTTCCGTCTCCTCCGAGAGCGTCGGCGTGGGCTCAGGGGTGGGCGTGGGCTCCGATGCAGGAGCAGACCCCGCAGTAGGGGTCGAGGTCGACGATGCAGCCGGCGTGGAGGATGCGCCCTCGGACGCGCCGTCCACCTCCAGCGCCGCATACTCCGGGATGCGGTTAATGATGGGCGTCATGTTCTCAACGAACCTGTTGAGTTCCTCACCGGGCTGGTAGCAGTCGGTGGCTGCACCGGTCACAGACTGCACGATGTCCTGCATTGGCATCGTGTACCTGCCACCGCCCGACTTCACAATGCGCTGGATCTCCTCAGGCTCGGCCATCAGACGGTCCAAGGTGTCGAGATACTTGGGATGGGCGACCGCGCGCAGCTGATCGCCCTGCTCCACCAACCCCGCCACGCGACGCTCCCTATCGCTCATGACGAGGTCTTCCATGTAGAAGTCCACGCTGAAGTCCAGGACGTCTAACGCAAGACCACCGCGGTTGCCTGCCAGCTGTTCGCACGTCTCGGTGGCCGTCAGCTGCATGGGGCTCTCCGAGGCGGCGGGCGTCGGCGACACCGCCGAAGAAGACGAGGACAATGAGGATTGGGAGCTAGACGGCCCCGGTCCCTCCTGACCGGAACAGCCGGTGGCCACGAGCAGGAGGGGCAGGAAGAGGAGGAGTCGCTGAGCGCGCATAAGAAAACTCTCCGTGACTGATGTGCGAGCCTCGAACCAAGCCCTCTTGCGGCTGAAATGGGTGCCAGTGAGAGTCTGTCGAGGAAGGGTGAGAAGGCCCTCAACTGCATATTGTGCACAGCAACGCACCCATTGAGCGACACGCCGAGGACATGTGAGAGTCGAGCAGGAATGCTCATGTCGCGTTTCCGCGTCGGAAGGGTGAACGGCCACTTCACCTGCCACAGCCGCACTTCAGAGCCCGCGGCTGGAGGGATACTGCTCGCAGCCCTGCGAAGGGGGTCATCTCGTGATTTCTCGCACCCCCACCCCGGACGATATCGAGTCAGTGCTCGCCGCCGTCGAGACCATCCCGCCAAGCCTGTTCGATCACTACGAGGGATCCCGCGAGAACGAGCCGGTGCGGGGCCATGACCGCCTCCATGCGGCGCAGGATGGTGAGCGGAGGGACGAGCGTGCCGTACTGGTTCGGCTTGAACACGCCCCGGAGCTGATCCGCGATCCCCCACACGAAGTTCGAGAGGTTCTGGCGAGAGGGCATGGTGGCAGAGCCTTTCGGAGCACGGCGATTTGGCAGTCGGCCTCATTCTGGCACTGAAAAGTCGCACGCCTGATGCCTGAGGGCCGGGTTCCGAAGAATTCTTCGGATGAGGAGGCCGGCACCTCTTCGACCGACCCCGGAGGCTCGAATCTGAAGTTCTCTTCGGTTTCCCATGTCGACTCGTCACCGCAGCAGTCGAACGTCACCGATTCCGAAGAATCCTTCGGATTTCAGCTGCTCATCTGCCACGCTGGAGCCGTGGCCACCACACGCGCAGTCTCCTCTGCCGCGGCGCTGATGAAGATCAGCGATCGCGTCCGCGCCATGCGTAAAGAGCTCCTGCTGACCCAGCAGCAGCTCGCAGACCTGGCGGGAGTCTCGGATGCGACCGTCCGCCAGATCGAGCGCGGCACCGGCAAGAGCACCCTGAAGTCAGTGCTCTCCGTCATGGAGGTGCTCGGCCTCGAGCTCGAGGTCACCGGCTGACGACTCCTGCACTCGAAGACCTGAAGCGCGTCACCACCGCGGACGTCTACAAGGGCGGCGTCCCAGCGGGGACGGGATCGCCCTTGCGGCTCAGTCCTCCAGGCTCAGCTCCACGTCCCCGACCCACGGCTCCGCGAATCCTTCGTACGTCCCGTCCTTGAGCGCGATGGCCAGCCACTGGTCCACGTAGTGCTTGAACACCTCGTCGCCCTGCGGGAGCATGTACCCCTTCTGGAAGTAGTCGAAGGGCTCGTCCGGGTTCGCGGCGCACAGCTCGGGGTACTCGTGGTCGATGTAGAGCACCTCGGAGCGGTCCGTGGTCATCACGTCCGCCTCACCGGCCGCGAGAGCGTCGAACACCGTGAGGTTGTCGTGTGTCAGCAGCTCGCCCTGCGGGTAGTGCTCCCGCGCGAACTTCTCGTTGGTGCCGCCCTCCGGGAAGATCGACCGCACACCCGGCTGATTGATCTCCGCCACGGTGTCGTACTTCTCGACGTCCTCGCAGCGAGTGATCGGCGTCTTGCCGTCCTCCTGCGTGGGCACGGTGAAGTACACCTGCTCGGCGCGTTCCGGGTTCAGGGAGAGGCCCCCGACGGCGACGTCGCACGCCCCCGACGTGTAGTCGTCCATGAGCGTCTTCCAGCTGGTCTTCACGAACTCCGGCTCCACGCCCATGGTCTCGGCGAGATCGCGGGCCATGTCCACGTCGATGCCCTTCCAGTCGCCGCTCTCGGTCTGCTCGGTGAAGGGCGGATAGTCACCGGTGGAGCAGACGCGCAACGTGCCGGCCTCCTTGATGCGTGTGAGTGCGGAGTCGACGACGGTGGCGGTGGCAGGTTCCGATGAGCCGCCCGCATCCTGCGCCGTGCCGCAGGAGGTGAGGGCGAGCGCCAGGGCGACGCCGAAGGCCGCCGTCGTGAGTTGGTAGTGGGTAGGGCGGAAGGTCATGATCGGCTGTCTCCCTCGACGACGGCATGTGAGTCCCGTCACCGTAGCCCGGCACCGCTCGCCCCCGCCGCCCCACGTGTGACAAATACACAACACTCGCCTTGCGTATCTCACTGAGGTGTGCCTTACTGGTTTCCGGACCCCCGCCGGAAGGACCCCCATGGCCCACGCCTCCACGCACCCCGCTCATCCGCTGCCGCCCGTGGCGCCCCGTCGTCTGCTGCTGGCCCAGCGGCTGCTCCGCGGCGAGGGCTCCGTCGAGGTCACGGCCTTCCGCGCCGGCGAGACGCTCACGACGGCCGTCCACGGCGTGAGCGCGGAGGGCCGCCTCGTGGTCGCCCACGTCCCCAACCTCCTCGGTTCGCTCGGCGCGTTCCACACGCCCGCGCCGCTCGACGTGCGCGTGGACGTCCTGCGCGACGCCCTGGACCTCACGGTCCCCACCCGCCTGGCATCCGTGCATCTGCTCGGCACCCTGCGCTGGTGCCGGGACTCGGCCGAGGTCGCGGAGCTGGGGCTGCGCGGTCGCGTCGCGGACCTCGTGGCCGACGTCGGCCCGCGGGTGCGCGTGGGCGTGGTCGAGACCCAGCGGATCCTGTTGCACGACGTCGACGGCGTCGCCGTGTTCTGCCGCCACACCCTGCCGCTCACGTCGCGCGGGCTCGTCGACCAGGCCGAGCTCGCAGACCTGGCGGATGACGTGCTGGGCACCGCCCCCGAGGTGCTCGCGGACCTGGCCGACGCCGTCGCCCTGGGCCTGCTGCCGGGCGAGAGCACCCCGTTGCAGGTCGACGCCGAGCCCCTGCCCGAGTCCCCCGCCCGCGCCCTCGATGCGGACGAAGCCGGGGTGACCCTGCTGCGCGTCCGCGACGGCGAGAGCACCGCGGTGCATGTGGCCCTGCCCGGCGCTGGCCGGCTCGACCACAGCCCCTGGCACGCCTGGCGGCGACTGCTGGACGCGATCCCGGCGCGGGTCGCCCACCCCTGAGGGGCGGCGTCAGTTGATCGTGTAGGTGGCGCAGGTGGCCACGTCCGTGACCTCGATGCCCTCGGCGGTGCAGGCGAGGTCGGCGTTGTAGGTGCACTCGAGGCGGTGGCACGCACCGACGGTCGAGGCGCCCTCGGTCACCGGGCGGCGGACGTCCAGCTGGACGAAGGTGCCGCAGCCGGGCGTAGGGTCGGAGCCGGCGACGGTGATGGCCAGGGCGTTGCAGGACGACTCGGCGTTGAAGGCGCAGGCGCTGGCGGCGCAGGTGCGGACGGCGGTGGTCATGGCGTGATCCTCCCGGTTCGGGACCGCCCCGGGCCGGGACGGTGCTGCTGGAATCGAGATTACTCCGGCCCACGAATAGCACAAGAGGGGTGATCCTTAGTCGATAGGCAATTAGCGCAAATGCATTTTGCGCATTGTCGCGTGTCGTATGGACCGACGTCGTGCCCGCCGGCCGCCCGGAATCTTCTGCCTCTCTGGCCCTTCTGGCGACCACGCGCCCACTCAGAAGGGTCAGATGCGCAGACGATCCGCCGTCCCCGCCTCCTGAGCAGCCCCGGCAGCCCCGGCAGCCCCGGCAGCCCCGGCACTCTGGCCGAGTCCGCCCCGCGCTCCTAGCGTGGGGCCATGAGCACCCATCGCCTGTCCTCCACCGCCCTCGGGTTCGCCGCCGGACTGGGCACCGCGGCCGCTGTCACCGCAGCCCGCAAGATCGCTCATGGGCGCCGTCGGGAAGGGCCACCCGCTCAAGCACCGCCTCCTGGACGCGGCATCCGGCCTGGTCCAGCCGAAGTACCCCATGGGCGCGATGAGCACCTATCTCAACGGACTGCACTTCTACGCCGACGACCTCGGCCGACAGGTCGAAGCCAGCCACTTCTGCATCCACCTGCGCCACGACCTGCACCAGTGCGTGATCTTCGACCGCAACGCGCCGGACGCACGGCTGATCGGCATCGAGTACATCATCAGCGAGGAGCGGTTCCGCAGCCTCCCCGACGAGGAGCGGCGCCTGTGGCACAGCCACCACTACGAGGTGAGCTCCGGCGCCCTCACGGCCCCCGGGGTGCCCGAGCTGGCCGAGCACAGTTACTTCGAAGACCTCATCCACACCCACGGGAAGACGTTCCACACCTGGCAGTACGACCGGGACGACTTCCCGTACGGCATCCCCCAGCTGATGATGGGCCTCACCGGCGACGGCCAGGTGGACGAGGCCCTCCTGCGCGCCCGGGACGAGCGCGTGGGCGTGGACACCGCGGCCAAGCGGCGCAACCGCGCGGACATCCCGGTCCCGGACGTGGTGCCGGGGGCGAACAGCTGGAAGCGCGGGCGGGTCGTGCAGACCACGCTCGAGGAGCGCCCGGTGCGGGGCCGCGACGACTGAGGGCGGCGTCGTCGGCAGGGCGCCGTTTCCCGAACGACAGCGGTGCGACACGCCGCCGTTTCCCGAACGAAAACGCTCGGCGGGCCGGCGCCGTCATCCGGATCGGGCGGGGGCGCCCCGCGAGGGACAGCACGTCCGCCGCACGTGTCGCGACAGCGAGAACGCTGGGCTCAGACCTTGCCCTTGAGCAGTCGGTGCCAGTAGATCCGGGGCTGGCCGAAGCGGTCGAAGGCCGCCGTGCTCTTCCGCGGCTTCGTCAGGTCCACGCCGGGGATCGACCGGTCCTCGGAGCCGTCGCGGACGTGCTCGTCCAGGACCAGCTCGTCCCGGCTGACCATCACGGGGATCACGGTGTAGCCGTCGTACTTCTGGAGCGGCTTCCCCGCGTCCGCGGCCTGGATGTTCTGGGTCAGGATCTTGACCTGCCGGCGCAGGGCTCCGCCGGAGGGCCGTGTGCCCAGGGCGGCGGCGTCGCCCAGCGCCCACACGTGCGGGTGCAGGGGATGCCGCAGGGTCGCGGGATCCGCGGCCGCCAGGCCGGCCTCGCCGTCGTCCGCCAGGCCCGCCTCGGCGATGAACTCCGGGGCCCGCACCACGGGCGTGATGTACGCGGCCGCGACGTCGGTGATCCGCTCACCGGTGTTGAGCACCACCTCGCGGGCCTCGTGGTCCACGGCGTTCACCTCTGCGCCGGCGTGCACATGGATGCCGTACCTCGCCACGGCCTCGGCCAGAGCGGGGTCGATGGTCTGCCGGTCCAGGATCCGGCCGTACGGGGTCACCAGGCGGACGTCCACGTCCGGCAGGATCCCCGTGCGCTCCCACGCCGCGCAGGCCAGGAACAGCGCCTTGAGCACGGTGCCGCCGCACGAGGAGGGCTCAGCCGGCACATTCGCCACCACACGGTCCCCCGCGGCCACACGCGACAGCAGCGCCCGGGCGGCGTCCACGTGCTCGGGCACGTGCGCACTCGCCGCCCATCCGGCGGCGTAGGCCTCACGCAGCCCGTCGATCGCACCCCACCACGGGGTCAGCCCCGGGCAGAGCACGAGGTGGCGGAAGCCCACGGTCAGCCCGGTGCTCGTCACCGCGGTCCGTTCCTCGGCGTCCACGGCCACGACGTGGTCCGGGATCCATTCGACCCCGTCCGGGATGACGGCCCGCATCGGCCGTTCGAACCGGGCCATGTCCGCCTGCCCGCCCGCCGCGTAGTTCAGCATCGGCCGGTAGCGGTGCAGCTGTTGGCCGTCGGCGATGGCGACCCGACCCTGCCGCTTCCGCCGCAGTGCGGCGGCCAAGGACACGCCGGCGTTGCCGCCGCCGACGATCAGGATGTCGTACTGCTCGGTCACGTGGTCCTCCGTGGGGTGACGGGGTCAAAGGAACGGTACGGCCGCCCCCGCAGACGTGCTCCGCGGCAGACGGGACGTGCCGCCCATCCTCCACTGGTGGCCGGGGCCGGCGCTAGCCCGTAAGGCCCAGCAGCCGCAGCTGGTCGGCGTACTTGCGCATCCCGACCTCCACGGCCTGCGGGTTCTGCGCGTACCAGTCCAGGTGGGTCTGTCGCAGCTGCTCGGCCGGGACGGTCTGTCCGGCCACGGTCCAGTCCTCGGTCGGCTCGGCGTCGAGGTCGAGGGCCTCCACCACGACCGCCTCGAGGGGCGCGCGCACCCCGCCGAGGAGCACGCGGGAGGCGGGCACGGGCTGGACGGCGACGTCGCCCGGCAGGTGCCCGGCCACGCGCTCGGCCACGCGGGTCAGCAGCATGTTGGTCGGGTGGTTCACGGTGTAGAAGCCGACGCCCCGCTCCGCCGCCACGAGGTCCGCCATGGACAGCGTCCCCTTCGCCTCCTCCCTCGCCCGCAGCGCCTGCACGGACGCGGCCGCGGCCTCGCGGATCGCCGCCGGCGCCACCTCCCGACGACGGCCCGTCGCCGCCTCGGCCAGCACGCGCAGGTCGTGGTACGGCACCACGGGCGGGTCCTCCCCCGGCCGCTCGGCCGCCCCGGGCGCGAACTTCCAGTTGCGGAGGGTGACCTGCCAGGGGAAGCGCGAGACGTCGTACACCACGGGGATCCGCACCACGGCGGCGTCCTCGGGCAGCCGGGCCACGAGCTGGTCCGTGCCGATGGGCATGCCCCGGTAGTCGTGGGGGATCGGCTGGGTGACGAGCGCCTTCACGCGCGGCAGCAGCCGCTCCAGGTGCTCGACCTCATCCGGCTGGACCTCGAAGGCGGGCGGCACGCGGACGCTCACCAGGTCCGCCCCGTGCAGCGGTGTGCCGGGCTCCCCGCCGAGCAGCCGCCGATACGACTCGCCCTGGCAGTTGCCCCACACCAGCAGCAGGTCGCCCTCGGGCAGGTCCTCGAGCCCGTAGAAGTGCCCGTAGTGCCGGCGTCGTCCCTCATCCCACTGCATCCGTGCGTCCTCTCTCCTCAGCCATCCACGCGCCGGATCCAGCCGACGCCCGCCGTCCCGAACCACCAGGCCAGGAACGCGGCGAGCGCCGCGAAGTCCAGCTCGCTCATCGATCCTCCCGTGTTCCGTCCTGCCCGCGATTGTGCCAGCCCCGCCCCGCGGGCACCGGCCCGCTCAGCCCCAGCCGCCCCACCACGCCTCGAGGTCCGGCACGGCGGCCACGGGCGCCCAGCCCAGCCGGGAGGCGGGCACCCGCCATACCCGCGCCGTCCCGCCCCGCCGGCGACGCCACCGCGCCCGCGCACACGTCAGCACGGCGAGCACGGCCCGCTCGCCCGGCTCGGCCGGCTCACCCAGCACCTCCACGCGCTCGACGCCGGCCCGTTCCAGGCGCAGCAGCCACGCGGCGACGGCGTCCGCGTCCGGCCGGGCTCCGGCCGCGGCGGGCCGCAGCGGCACGTGCACGTCCACGGACCAGTCGGGCACCGACCGCACGGCGTCCCGCTCGGCCCTCGTGGGCG
>NZ_JBVFVY010000037.1:0-9713 GCF_055522295.1 Micrococcus sp. CS26 | reverse complement strand
TGTGGGCTTCGCCCACGAATACCGCCCCCTCACCCCCGAAGAGCTCACCGCCGTCCTGAACCGCCGCTGGCACACCGACGGACTCGCCGGCGAGGACGACGAGTTCACCCAGGCGGTCGCGATCGCCACCATCGCCCGGATCACCGGCGGCAACTTCCGTCTCGTCGACCGCCTCCTCACCCAGATCCAACGCATCCTCACGATCAACCAGTTGGCCACCGTCACCCCCGAAGTGGTCGAAGCCGCCCGCGAGTCACTCCTGATCGGTCACTGAGCACACGGGCCGGCCACCAGCTCCTGAGATCCACCGGCCAGGCAATCGCCTCTGGCAGCGACTCCTCGAAAGGGCCCCCGGGTCTGGGGCACATACGGTCGTGCACATGACATTGCCGCGGTGACGTCTTGACCTTCCTCTTCAGGGGAAGGTGCAGGCTGGGCACAGCACAGCACCGCACACAGACGGCCCGTCGGGGCCTTCATCACGGACTTACGGAGGCCGGTCATGCCTGAGACGGGAACGCACGAAGTGGACCTGGCGATCATCGGTTCCGGCGGTGGTGCGTTCGCCGCCGCGATCCGGGCCACCAATCTCGGCAAATCAGTGGTGATGATCGAGCGTGCCACGGTCGGGGGCACCTGCGTGAACACCGGGTGCGTGCCGTCGAAGGCGCTGCTGGCCGCCGCCGAGGCCCGCCACGTGGCGCTGGACGCCACAGGACGGTTCCCCGGTCTGAGCACGTCGGCCGCCGGGGTGGACATGCCCGGGCTAATCGTCGGCAAGGACGCGCTGGTGGAGGGAATGCGCTCGGACAAGTACCTGGATCTGATCGCCGACTACGGCTGGGAACTGGCCACCGGCGAAGCGGTGTT
The DNA here is from genome assembly GCF_055522295.1 of Micrococcus sp. CS26. Lineage (NCBI taxonomy): Bacteria > Bacillati > Actinomycetota > Actinomycetes > Micrococcales > Micrococcaceae > Micrococcus > Micrococcus sp. CS26. The sequence goes on along the minus strand of NZ_JBVFVY010000037.1, from coordinate 8,843 downwards.
CACCGGCACCGCCGAGGATCCGGCGCTGGAGGTCACCGGAGCCGACGGTTCCTGCCGCCGGGTGCGGGCGGCCCACTATCTGGTGGCCACCGGCTCCACCCCGATCGTCCCGGAGATCGAGGGTCTGGATCAGGTGGAGTATCTGACGTCGACCACGGCCATGGAGTTGGACGAGGTGCCGGAATCGCTGCTGATCATCGGTGGCGGGTACGTGGGCCTGGAGCAGGCTCAACTCTTCGCCCGCCTGGGCTCGATGGTCACCATGGTCGTGCGGTCCCGGCTGGCCTCCCATGAGGAACCCGAGGTCTCCCGGACCCTGAGGGGCGTGTTCGCCGAGGAGGGCATCCGGGTGATCCCCCGGGCCACCGTCTCCTCCGTGACGCCCGACCGGGACACCGGGGAGGTGGTGGCCACCGTCACGGGCCCGGGCGGGCAGGACACCCTGCGGGCGGGCCGGCTCATGGTCGCGGTCGGGCGCCGTCCGGTCACCGAGAACCTGGGCCTCGGCTCGGTCGGGGTGGACACCGGGGCGCGCGGGGAGATCCTCGTCGACGCCCGGATGGCGACCTCGAATCCGAAGGTGTGGGCGGCCGGGGATGTGACCGGGCACCCCCAGTACGTCTACGTGGCCTCGGCCCACGGGGTCACCGCGGTGGAGAACGCCTTCCACCACACCGGCCAGCAGATCGACTACACCCACCTGCCGCGGGTCACTTTCACCTCCCCGGCCATCGCGGCGGTGGGCATGACCGACCAGCAGGCCCGGGAAGCCGGCCTCCGGTGTGAATGCCGGGTGCTGCCCCTGGAGTACGTGCCCAGGGCGCTGGTCAACCGTGACACCCGCGGGTTCGTGAAGATGGTCGCCGAGGCCGAGACTGGGCGGATCGTGGGTATCACCGCGGTGGCCAAGGACGCCGGGGAGCTTGCCGCGGCCGGGGTCTACATCTTGTCCGCGGGCATGACGGTGGATCAGGTCTCCACCCTGTGGTGCCCGTACCTGACGATGGCCGAAGGCCTCAAGATCGCCGCCCAGTCCTTCCGCACCGACGTCTCCAAACTCTCCTGCTGCGCCGCGTGAGGATCGGTCGGCCTCGAGCATCGAGCACAGCCGGGAGCTGACGACTCAGCAGGCACTGTAACGGAAGGGGAAGTCATGGCCCAGAGGTTGATCGTCATCGGTGGGGACGCCGCGGGGATGAGCGCGGCCTCCGCCGCCCGCCGCCAGCTGCCCCAGGACCAGTTGGAGATCGTGGCCTTCGAGCGGGGCCACTACACCTCGTATTCGGCCTGCGGGATCCCGTACTTCATCGGCAAGGACGTCGCCGACACCACGGAGCTGATCGCCCGTACCCCGCAACAGTTCCGCGACCACCACGCCATCGACGCCCGCACCGGTCACGAGGTCCTGGAGATCGACCTGCACCGCCGCGCCGTGCTCGTGCGCGACCTGACCGCCGGCCGGGAGGCCTGGGAGGGTTTCGATCAGCTCATGGTCGCCACCGGGGCCACCCCGGCCCGCCCGCCACTGCCCGGGATCGATGCGGCCGGTATCCACGGGGTGCAGACCCTCGACGACGGCCTGGCCCTGCGGGCGGTGCTGGAGCGGGACCGGCCGGGCCGGGCGGTGGTCGTCGGGGCCGGCTACATCGGCCTGGAACTGGCCGAGGCCCTGTCCGCCTGGGGCGTGGACATCACCGTGATCGGACGCCCCCCGGCCCCACTGCCGGGCCTGGACCCGGACATGGGCGCGCTCATCGCCACCGCGATGGAAGGGTACGGGATGGAGGTGCGGATGGAGGAGACCGTCACCGGCTTCGAGACCCACACCGGGAAGGTCACCGCCGTGGTCACCGATCAGGCCACCATCCCCACCGAGCTGGTGATCCTCGGCCTGGGGGTGACCCCGAACACCACCCTGGCCGCCGACGCCGGGATCCCCCTGGGCGAGACGGGGGCGATCGCCGTGGACCGCCGGCTGCGCACCGGCATCGAGGGGGTGTGGGCCGGCGGGGACTGCGTGGAGAAGTTCCACCGCGTCTCCCGCCGCCACGTGGCCCTGCCGCTGGGTACCCACGCGAACAAGGAGGGCCGCACCGCCGGGATCAACCTCGGCGGCGGCTACGCCACCTTCCCCGGGGTGCTCGGCACCGCCGTGACCAAGATCTGCGACATCGAAGTCGGACGCACCGGCCTCGGCGAGGTCGAAGCGCAGGCGGCCGGCTTCGACCCCGTCACCGCCGTGGTCGACTCCACCACCCGGGCCGGCTACTACCCCGGGGCCAAACCCATCCGCACCAAACTCATCGCCGAACGCGGCACCGGACGGCTGCTCGGCGCCCAGATCGTCGGGGAAGAAGGCGCGGCCAAGCGCATCGACGTGCTCTCCGTGGCGCTGTGGCACGAGACCCCGGTGGAAGAGCTGCTCAACATCGACCTCTCCTACGCCCCGCCGTTCTCCCCGGTGTGGGACCCGGTGCTCATCGCCGCGCGCAAGACCTGGCAGGCCGTCGAGACCGACCGCGCCCGCACCGAACCCGGATGACCACCGGCCCCTCCAGGGGCAGGCAGTGCCCTGCCCCCGGAGCCTTCCTCTACCGTGGAAGGCCACAGACCAGTCCAGGATCGAGGTGCGCACCGTGCGGATCGGTGAAGCGGCCGCAGCCGCCGGCATGACCACCAAAGCCCTACGGTTCTACGAACAGCACGGGCTGCTGCCCCCGGTGCACCGCGGCCCCAACGGGTACCGCGACTACCCACCCGAGGCCCTCGCCCGCCTGCAGTTCATCCGCCGAAGCAAGGCCGCCGGACTCAGCCTGGCCGAGATCCGGAACATCCTGCAGATCCGCGACGCCGGGCAGGCCCCCTGCGCCCACGTAGCCGCACAGCTCGCCCAGCAACTCACCGACCTCGACCAGCACATCGCTGAGCTCACCGCCCTGCGGGCCTCCGCGGCCGAGCACTACCAGGCCGCCTCCCAAGGCGACCCCACCCAGTGCGATCCCGCCCAAATCTGCAGCTACCTCTGAGCCCACAGCCGCACCACGGCCGCCAAATACCTCTGTCAGAACACCGCCATTCACCGTCGACAGTCACAGTCGTCGAGGACTGAGCTCGCTCGACGTACGGTGAAGGATCCCCTTACGGGCATGCGATCTGGGCTGACGCCTGTGATCGAGTGTTCAGTTTGCGCTGTATAGTTCAGTCCATGCTGACTATTGCTTCGCGTCTCGACGTGTTGAACCGCCTGGGTCGTGCACTGGCCGACCCCACTCGATCCCGGATCATCTTGACCCTGCTCGACCATCCCGCTTACCCGGCGGAACTGGCCCGAGATCTGGACCTGACACGCCCGAACGTGTCCAACCACCTGGCATGCCTGCGCGATTGCGGGATCGTCGTCTCCGAGCCCGAGGGTCGTCGGACACGATATGAGATCGCCGATTCGCACCTGGCGCAGGCGCTGACGGCACTGGTCGATGCCACCCTGGCAGTGGACGAAGACGCCCCGTGCATCGATCCCGCCTGCTCGCTTCCCGGATGCGACGCAGCTGGGGAGGGCGCATGAGCCTCACCTCGGTCTTGCAGGCGATGGGCCTGTTCGCAGCGACCAACATCGACGACATCATCGTGCTCTCCCTCTTCTTCGCGCGAGGGGCAGGCCAGCGCGGCACTACCGCCCGCATTCTGGCCGGCCAGTACCTCGGATTCGCCGGCATCCTCGGTGCCGCGGTCCTGGTGACCATCGGCGCCGGAGCATTCCTGCCCCCGGCAGCCATCCCGTACTTCGGCCTCATCCCTCTGGGCCTCGGCCTCTGGGCCGCATGGCAGGCCTGGCGCGGAGACGATGACGACGATGACGACGAGGCCAAGGTTGCCGGCAAGAAGGTCGGCGTGTGGACAGTCGCAGGCGTCACCCTTGCCAACGGCGGCGACAACATCGGCGTCTACACCCCTGTCTTCCTCAGCGTGGAACCTCTCGCAGTAGTCGCCTACTGCATCGTCTTCCTCGCGCTCGTCGCGGTCCTGGTGGCCCTGGCAAAGTTCGTCGCCACCCGCCCCCCGATCGCCGAAGTGCTCGAACGCTGGGAGAACATCCTCTTCCCCATCGTTCTCATCGGCCTCGGCATCGTGATCCTCGTCAGCGGCGGAGCCTTCGGACTCTGACGTAGCGGCAGCGATCCAAACGGCCCCGACCGGGCGCACCCCTCTCGGTTCAGACCGCGACACCTACCTGCAGCCAGTCCTGCGTGATCGCGGCAACAAGACCGCCACGGAGCGCTGCAAAAACCCCGCCACCAAGCGAACGAAGCCACAGCCCCGTCGCATCCCGGACGCCCGCCACAAACGACCGTTTGTGCCGGGGCGCTGGGTGTGGGTGCTGCTTCAGTCTTCATGGGCAGGGGTCGCCGGTGGATCGGTCGTGGTCTAGGTTTCTTTTGGCGTACTCGTAGAGCCCTCGTAGCTGGGCTCTCGTGCCCAACCCATCCGCCCTTGAGCTTCGGAGATCACCCGATGATCGAATCCACCCCAGCTGGCCGGGTCTCGGGGCGGTCCGCAGCGCAAGTGGTCCTGGGGCTCGTGCTGCTGGTGCTCATCGTTCCCGTGGCCATAGCCGTCTTCATGGCCGCCTACGCCGTCGCGGAGTTCGCCCAGGGCAGCCACGCTCCCGTGGGGGCGCCTTCCTTGCTCGTCAGCGTGGGGCAGCTCCTCGTCGTCGCATGCGCGGCCGTCTGCGGCGTCCGGTTCGCTCGATCCAGATCCCCTCGCTCTCGGTGAGGCTGGACGGCCGCGGTGGTTGCTCTGTTGGTGCTGGCCGCCTGGCCTGTCCTGGTGGGAGGGATCGGCCTGGTGGAGCGAGAGGCGTGTGAAGTCCGCCCGGCGCCGTTCTGGTGTGAGTGAGCCTGCAACCGCAAGGGGCCGGCGCCAGGGCGCAGCTGTCCCCAGGGGGGCTATCCGGGTACGAGGACTCGTTCCTACCCTGGGGCGATGACTGCACCGGATGCCCTGCCGCCCTCAGAGTTGCCGTCCACGCCTGAGGTGCGCCGGGTGATGTCCGCGCTGGTCCAGAGGTACTTCAGTCGTGAGACTCACGCGCGTCTCCTCGACGCCGACGTGACCGGGGAGGTGCTCACGGTGGTGGCCTGGCAGGCCGGACCTTCCCCGGAAGACCCGCGACGGGTGATCGCCCACCGCACGGACCTGGGGATGCGTCTGGCCGAGTGCGAGGGGGATCTGGAGGCGGTGCTCCTGGATGCATTGCAGTTCCAGGTATTCGAGCCGAGCGCGCCGGGCTGGGCGGCGTCCAGGCGGGTATACCCCAGCGGGGTGGCACAGAACGTCGTGCCGTCCCGCTGTTTGCTCATCGGACGACGGAGAGCTCGATCAGTTGCGGGCTGCTGCAGCAGGCGTCGCCGGCTGGGGCTGGGGCGTCGCAGCTGCCGCCGAGGTCGGTGGTGCATACGCCGGTCTCGGGTAGTTCGAGGTGGACTGCGTCGGCTGCTTTGCGGTCGCCGGCCAGGGCTGCTGCGATGGAGCGGACCTGTTCGTAGCCGGTGGCCATGAGGAAGGTGGGGGCGCGGCCGTAGCTCTTCATCCCCACGATGTAGAAGTTCGTCTCCGGGTGGGCGAGGACTCGCTCACCGTGAGGCTCGACGGATCCGCAGGAGTGGAACTCGGGATCGATCAGCGGCCCCAGCTGGGACGGTGCTTCGACGGCCGGGTCCAGGGCCAGGCGGAGTTCGGAGAGCATTCCGAGATCAGGGCGGAACCCGGTGGCGGGCACCAGCACATCGACGCTCACTTCTCGCTCCCCGTCCGGGGTCACAGCGTGGACGGTCAACGTGTCGTCGGCTCTGAAGCGAGTGATGGTGAAGGAGGTGAGGACCTCGATGCGTCCGGAGTCGACCAGCTGGCGCAGTCGCGAGCCGAGCGCTCCTCGGGCTGCGAGTTCGTCCTGGTCGCCGCCCCCGTAGACGCGGGTGAGGTCTGCGGTGCGAGCGGCCCAAATGATGGTGGTGTCGGCCTCCAGGCCTGCGAGGTCCAGCAGGGTATTGGCGGCTGAGTGGCCGGCACCGGTCACCATGACTCGCTTGCCGGCGAAGCGGTCACGGTCGCGGCCCTGCACGTCAGGCAGCGGCGCGGTGATGTGGCCCGCGGCGCGGGCCTGCTGCTCGCCGGGAGCAAGGAGCCCGGCCTGTCCGAGGGGGTTGGGCGTGGACCAGGTGCCGGAGGCGTCGATGACCGCGGAGGCGAGCACGTCTTCGCTGTGCCCGTCGGTGGTCTGGATCCGGACGAGGAAGGGGGTCTCCTCGCGGCGTGCGGTGCGGGTCTTGTCGATGCCGGCGCGGGAGACGGCGGTGACCCGCGCCCCGCAGCGGATCGACTCGGCGAGCTGGGGAAGCTGCGCGAGCGGTTCGAGGTAATGCTCGCGCAGTTCGTGACCGGTCGGGAGAACGTCGGCGTCGGGTGCGGTCCAGCCGGCAGCTTCGAGGAGACGCTGTGCGGCGGCGTCGAGGCTGTACTGCCACGGCGAGAAGAGCCGCGTGTGCCCCCACTCGGCGATCGCGGCTCCTGCCGCGGTCCCGGCCTCGAGGATCAGGAACGGCAGGCCGCGCTCAGAGAGGTGGGCAGCGGCGGCAAGGCCGATGGGGCCAGCGCCGATGACGACAATGGGATGTGAGTTCGTTGCGGTGGTCAAGATGATGAGTCTCCTTGCTGCGGGGCGGTCAGTTCGCGGTGCCGGTGAGGTCGGTCAGGAGCTTGCGGACGTGGGTGTCGATGTCGTCGCGGACCAAGCGCATCCGCTCCATCCCTTCGATGCCGCGCTGAGAGGGCTCATCGGTGTGCCAGGTCGTGACCGGCGCGGTCATGCCCTCGACGGGTTTGATGACGGCTTCGTCGCCGATGACGATCACGTGGTCGACGCTTCGCAGCAGCTCGGGGGTGACCGGCTGCGGGACGGCGGAGGACATGTCCGCGCCGACCTCGGCGATCGCCTCCGCGGACTGGGCGTTGATGGCGGTGCCCGGGCGGGTGCCGGCGGAATGCACGTCGACCTCATCCCCGGCGTGATGGCGCATGAGGGCGGCGGCCATCTGGGACTTGCCGCCGTTCTTCACGCAGACGAACAGGACTGAAGGGCGCTTCGTGGTCATGGCGAGGGGATCCTTCTGTGGGGTCATCGGGTGGGGGCGGTGGTGTCGCCGGGGAACAGGCGCCGCCCCATAGCGAGGGCGACGTAGACGAGGGCGACGAGGACGGGGACTTCGATCAGCGGGCCGACGACGCCGGCGAGGGCCTGGCCGGAGGTGACTCCGAAGGTGCCGATGGCGACGGCGATGGCGAGCTCGAAGTTGTTGCCCGAGGCCGTGAACGCGACGGTCGTGGACTTCGCGTAGTCGAGGCCGATCGCGCGGCCGAGCAGGAAGGACCCCAGGAACATGACGACGAAGTAGACCAGCAGCGGCAGGGCGATGCGGGCCACGTCCCCCGGTGCGGAGATGATCGCGTCGCCCTGGAGGGCGAACAGCAGCACGATGGTGAACAGCAGCCCGTACAGCGCCCAGGGGCCGATCTTCGGGAGGAACCGCTCCTCGTACCAGGTCCGACCCTTGGCTCGCTCACCGAGGATGCGGGTCAGGAACCCTGCGACCAGCGGGATCCCGAGGAAGATCAGCACGCTGAGGACGATCGCGCCGATCGAGAACTCGGCCGACGTGGTCGGCAGCCCCAGCCAGGATGGCAGCGCCTGGAGGTAGAACCAGCCCAGGGCACCGAAGGCGATCACCTGGAAGACGGAGTTGATCGCGACCAGCACCGCGGCTGCTTCTCGGTCACCGCAGGCGAGGTCGTTCCAGATGAGGACCATCGCGATGCAGCGTGCGAGCCCGACGATGATCAGGCCGGTGCGGTACTCCGGAAGGTCGGCCAGGAAGATCCAGGCCAGGGCGAACATGAGTGCCGGGCCGACGATCCAGTTCAGCACCAGCGAGGTCACCAGCAGGCGTCGGTCCGCGCCGATGCGCCGGGTCTCGTCGTAGCGGACCTTCGCCAGGACCGGGTACATCATCACCAACAGTCCGATCGCAATGGGCAGGGACACGGATCCGATCTTCACCGCCTCCAGCGCGGTGTTCAGGCCGGGGATGAACCGTCCCAGCAGGAGACCCACTGCCATGGCGGCCAGGATCCACACCGGGAGCCAGCGATCGAGGAAGGACATCTCCTTCATCACGCGGGGCTGCTCCACATCCTTGGTGGTCGTACTCATCGGGCTTCGACACCTTCCATCGACGGATATCGATGCGAACGCTATGCTTCACATCGATGACTGTCAATGTAAGGTGGGGACATGTCCACGACGACCGCGATCACAACTGCCGGGCTCGAGACGATGAACGGCCCTGAGGAGTGCTGCAGGCTCTCAGCGGGGCCCGTCGACAGCGTCGAGGCCGAGAGGATCGCGTCCTTGCTCAAGGCGCTTTCCGACCCGACCCGTCTCCGGCTTCTGTCCCATGTCGCTGCTCAGGGCTGCAATTCGGTCTGCGCCTGTGATCTCACTGAGCCGTTGGGCATCAGCCAGCCGACCGTGAGTCACCACATGAAGAAGCTCGTCGACGCTGGCCTGCTCACGCGCGAGCAGAAGGGGCGCTGGGCGCACTACTCCGTCGTGCCGTCGGCCTTCGCCGAGCTCCGTTCCTTCCTCGACATCGCCTGAACCCCCACCGCCGACTTTGGAGATCCTCCTGACCGCACGGCCCAGTGTCCAGGTCGTCTGCGTCCACAACGCCGGTCGCTCGCAGTCCGGTTAGCTGTTGTGGGTCATGAGGTTCTTGCCACGAGGG
>NZ_JBVFVY010000036.1:0-10203 GCF_055522295.1 Micrococcus sp. CS26 | reverse complement strand
CGGCGAGCCGGGCGGCGATCGCGGAGCGGTTGGCCTGCGCGAGCCGGGCCTGCAGCGCGGGCAGGTCCTGGCCGGCGCCCATCACGGCGCCGCGGGCGTCCACGACGCGGTAGTCCATCCGCAGGTGCAGGGGCACCGCGTCCGGGGCCCACAGTCCGGGCTCCACCACCACGCCGCGCACCCGGCGCACGGCCGCGGACAGCGCGTCCGGCAGCTCGTCCCGCAGCGGGTCGGCGTGGGCCTCGAGGTCCGCGACGAGCTGCTGGGCCACGTCCGGGGCGGGCACGAGGTTCTTGCGCACGGCCTTGGGCAACGCCTTGATGAGGGCGGTGACGAGCTCGACCCGCAGGCCGGGGACCAGCCACGCGAAGGGGCCGGGGGAGACCTGGTTGAGCAGCAGGATCGGCACGGCCACGGTCACGCCGTCGGTGCCGGCCGCGCCGGTCGGGTCGTACGTGTACTCGAGGTCGAGCTCCACGTCGCCGCCGGGCATCGGATACGTGAACGTGGTGGGGAACGCGTCGGTGTCCAGGTCCTCGGCGTCGGCGGTGAGCAGGGCGGCGACGTCGAGGTCCAGCAGGTCCGGCTGATCCTGGCGCGCCTTCTTCCACCACGCGTCGAAGTGCCGCTCGGAGACGACGTTTCCCGGGATCCGCGCGTCGTAGAAGGCGAACAGGTCCTCGTCCCCGATCCGCAGGTCGCGGCGGCGCAGGCGCGTCTCGAGGGCGTCGACCTCCTCGAGCGCGGCGCGGTTGCGGGCGAAGAACCGGTGGCGCGTGCGCCAGTCGCCCTCCACGAGGGCGTGCCGGATGAACAGCTCGCGGGAGAGCTCCGGGTCGATGCGGCCGTACCGGACCGAGCGGTCCGGGATCAGGGTGACGCCGAACAGCGTCACCTTCTCGCGCGCGACGACGGAGCCCGCCCGCCGCGACCAGTGCGGCTCGTTGTAGGCCCGCTTGACGAGGTGGCCGGCGACCTCCTCGGCCCACTCCGGCTCGATCCGGGCCACCGTGCGCGCCCACAGCCGTGAGGTCTCCACGAGCTCGGCGGCCATGACGAACGGGTGGCGCTTCTTGAACAGGGCGGAGCCGGGGAACACGGCGAAGCGGGTGCCGCGGGCGCCCGCGTACTCGCGACGGCGCTCGTCGTAGGCGCCGATCTGCGCGAGCAGGCCGGTGAGCAGGGACTTGTGCACCGCCTCGTGCCGGCCCACCGGGTCCACGGGTCCGGCCTCGACGGTGAGGCCCACGTCCTTGGCGAGCTGGCGCAGCTGGCGCACCAGGTCCTGCCACTCCTGCACGCGCAGCCAGTTGATGTGCTCACGGCGGCACAGCTTCCGGAACTGGGAGCCGGAGAGCTCCTTCTGCCGCTCGTGCAGGTAGGCCCAGAGGTTCAGGATCGCGGAGAAGTCCGAGTTCTCGTCCGCGAACCGGCGGTGCAGCTCGTCCGCGGCCTCGCGCTGCTCCGTGGGGCGCTCGCGGGGGTCCTGGATGGTCAGGGCCGCGGCGATCACCATGACCTCCCGGACGCAGCCGCGTTCACCGGCCTCGAGGATCATGCGGCCCAGCCGCGGGTCAACGGGCAGACGGGCCAGGCGGCGTCCGACCCGGGTGATGGTGCCGGCGCGGGCGCCGCCGGCCTCGAGCGCGCCGAGCTCGGTGAGCGTGGTGGCGCCGTCGGTGACCTGTCGGCCGTCCGGGGGCTGGACGAAGGGGAACTCCTTGACGTCGCCCGGGGTGCGGGCCACACCGAGGGACAGCATCTGCAGGATCACCGAGGCCAGGGAGGTGCGCAGGATCTCCGGGTCCGTGAACTCGGGGCGGGAGAGGTAGTCCTCCTCCGAGTACAGGCGGATCGCGATGCCGTCCGAGGTGCGGCCGGACCGGCCCGCGCGCTGGTTCGCGCTGGCCTGGGAGACACGCTCGATCGGCAGGCGCTGCACCTTGGTGCGGTGCGAGTACCGCGAGATGCGCGCGGTGCCCGTGTCGATCACGTACTTGATGCCCGGCACGGTCAGGGAGGTCTCGGCGACGTTCGTGGCCAGCACGATCCGCCGGCGCACCCCGGCCCCGGCGCGGCCGAACACGCGGTGCTGCTCCGCCATGGACAGGCGGCCGAACAGCGGCAGGATCTCCGTGCCGGCCAGGCGCGTGGTGCCGGCGACGACGCCGGTCAGGTGGTCCGCGGCCTCGCGGATCTCCCGCTCGCCCGGCAGGAACACGAGGATGTCACCCGGCGGCTCGGCGGCCAGCTCGAGGACGGCGTCGCCGATCGCGTCGAGGGGGTCGCGGGTCTCGGCGGCGTCGTCCGCATCGTCCTCGGGGTCGTCGGGGGAGGGCTCGTCGGTCAGCGGCCGGTAGCGGATCTCGACGGGGTAGGTGCGCCCCGAGACCTCGATGATCGGCGCCGGGACCACGCGGCCGCCGTCGTCGGCCTCCACCGCGTCCGCATGGTCCTCGCCCGCGGCCAGCGGCCGGCCGAAGTGCCGGGCGAAGCGCTCCGGGTCGATGGTGGCCGAGGTGATGATCACCTTCAGGTCCGGGCGCTGGGGCAGCAGGTTGCGCAGGTAGCCCAGGAGGAAGTCGATGTTGAGGCTGCGCTCGTGGGCCTCGTCCACGATGATCACGGAGTAGCGGCGCAGCTGCGGGTCGTGGGGGATCTCGGCCAGCAGGATGCCGTCCGTCATGACCTTGACCCGGGTGGCCTTCGAGGTCTGCGCCGTGAAGCGGACCTGGTAGCCGACCGTCTGCCCGATCTCCTCGCCCAGCTCCTGCGCGATGCGTTCGGCCACGGAGCGGGCGGCGATGCGCCGGGGCTGGGTGTGGCCGATCGAGCCGGCCTCCCCGAGCCCGAGGGCCAGGCACATCTTCGGCAGCTGCGTGGTCTTGCCCGAGCCGGTCTCGCCCGCGACGATCACCACCTGGTGGTCGCGGATCGCGGCCATGATCTCCTCACGGCGCTCCGCCACCGGCAGGTGTTCGGGGAACGTGATCGCGACGGCGTCGTGGGGCGTCGCCGACGGCTGCGCGGCGGGCGTGGAGGGCGGGGGAGTCTGCGTCATGACGGCCTCCATCCTAGGCGCGCGGGGGCCCGGGCCGACCCGGACGGGGCGAATCTGGGACGGACCTGGGACTGGGGCTGAGAGTCCGGATGTGATTCTCTGGAGCCCATGGACACGAACACCGTCTTCCTGTTGGCGGCGATCGGCCTCTATTTCCTCGCGATGATCGCGATCGGCCTGTACGCCTCCCGCAAGAACACCGACCTCGACGACTACATGCTCGCAGGACGCGACATGAAGCCGTCCGTCGCGGCGCTCTCCGCGGGTGCGTCCGACATGTCCGGCTGGCTCCTGATGGGCCTGCCCGGCGCGATCTACGCCGCGGGCCTGGTCGAGGGCTGGATGGCGGTCGGCCTGACCGTGGGCGCGTGGGTGAACTGGCGCGTGGTCGCCCCCCGCCTGCGCTCCTACACCGAGGTGGCCGGGAACTCGATCACGATCCCGTCCTTCCTCGAGAACCGATTCAAGGACCGCACGCACATCCTGCGGATCGTGGCCGGCCTGATCATCCTCGTGTTCTTCACCTTCTACGTGTCCTCGGGCATGGTGGCCGGCGGCAAGTTCGTCGAGTCCACCTTCGGCCCCGACTCCTTCTACGCCCAGGGCATCAGCATCAACTACCTCACCGGCATGCTCGTGGTCGCGGGCATCACGGTGCTCTACACCCTGTTCGGCGGCTTCCTCGGCGCCTCGCTGACGGACGTGGCCCAGGGCATCCTCATGTTCCTCTCCCTGCTGGCCGTCCCCATCGTCGTGATCCTGACCATGGGCGGCTGGGACGCCGTCGTCGAGGGCATCCGCGCCGCCGACGCCGCCGGCGGCGGAGTGAACCACTTCTCGATGTTCGAGAACGCAACGCTGATCGGCGTCCTGTCCTCCCTCGCCTGGGGCCTGGGCTACTTCGGCCAGCCGCACATCATCGTCCGCTTCATGGCCCTGCGCACCCCGCACGACGCGGCCGTCGCCCGGCGCGTCGGCATCGGCTGGATGGCGCTGTCCGTGTTCGGTGCCGTGATGGTGGCCCTCGTGGGCATCGCCTACTTCCAGGCCAACCCCGGCACCACGCTCGAGGACCCGGAGACCGTGTTCCTGGTGCTTGCCTCGATCATGTTCCACCCGTTCGTGGCCGGCCTGGTGCTGGCCGCCGTCCTCGCCGCGATCATGTCCACGCTCTCCTCGCAGCTGATCGTGTGCTCCTCCGCCCTGGTGGAGGACCTCTACATGCTGCGCGGGCGCACCGGTTCCCCGACGTTCACCCTGTGGCTCGGCCGCATCGGCGTGCTGGTGGTGGCGCTCGTGGCGGGGCTGCTCGCCCTCAACCCGGACTCCTCCGTGCTCGAGCTCGTCTCCTTCGCGTGGGCCGGCTTCGGCGCCGCCTTCGGCCCTGTGATCCTGCTCGCCCTGTACTGGCCGCGGTTCACCTCGTGGGGGGCGATGGCCGCCATGGTCACCGGCGCCGCCGTCGCCTGGGTGTGGTCCGAGGCCAGTGCCGAGACGTGGGAGTGGTTCGGCCTGTACGAGCTGCTGCCGGGCTTCGTCGCCGCCTTCGTGGTGGGTGTGGTGGTGTCCCTCGTGACCCAGCGCTCGCGCCGGGTGCAGCGGCGGATCGACGCCGAGTTCACCGGCGCGATCGACATCGTGGCCGGCCGCGAGCCGGACCCGGACGTGGCCCCGGCCGCCATGACGCGCGACGCCGCCGGGGGCTCGACCGCATCCGCCGCGGATCCGCGCGCGCAGGCGTGAGGCTCTTCCTCGCGATCCGTCCGCCGAGGGCCGTGCTCGACCACCTCGAGCCGGCCCTCGACGGCGTCCGGGACCGGGCCGGACGCGCGCTGCGCTGGACCGAGCCGGAGCAGCGGCACCTGACGCTGGCGTTCCACCCGGAGGTGCCCGCCGGCGCCGTGGACGACGTCGTCGCCGACGCCGGCCGCATCGCGGCGGGACATGCCCCGCTGCACCTGCACCTGGCCGGAGCGGGGGAGTTCTCCCACCGCACGCTCTGGGTGGGGGTGGGCGGGCAGGTCCGGGAGCTCGGCGCGCTCCTGGCGGAGCCCTGGCTCGCCGACGACGACGGCCGGGACCGCCGGCGTGCCCACCTCACCGTGGCGCGGGTCTCGGCCGCCGCGCCCCGACCTCGGGGTCGGAGGCGGGGCGAGCCCCGTCCGCCGGCACCGGCCACCGTCCTGCTGGCCGAGGCCGTGCGCGCGCTCGCCGTGTACCGCGGTCCGCAGTGGACCGCCGACGGGGTCGAGGTCGTGGCGTCCCGGCTCGGCGAGGGACGGTCCGGCGGGCCGCTGCACGAGGTGCTGGCGACCGTCCCGCTGCGCGGCTGAGAGGCCGACGGGGCGGCCGGAGCGGGAGACCCGCCCGGCCGACCCGGCCCCGGGTCAGCCCTCCAGGGGGCCCTGCACCGCGTACAGGCGCTTGTTGGCGAACTCGTCCACGGCCATGGGGCCGAGCTCGCGGCCGAAGCCCGAGCGCTTCACGCCGCCGAAGGGCAGGTTCGCGCCGGCGGCGGAGGCGAGGTTCACGTTCGCCATGCCCACCTCGAGCTGGCCGGCCACGCGCTTGGCCTCGTCCAGGTCCGTGGAGAACACGGCGCCGCCGAGACCGTACTGGGAGTCGTTGGCCAGGGCCACGGCCTCCTCGGCCGAGGACACCTTGTAGACCACGGAGGCCATGCCGAACAGCTCCTGCGTGTAGGCGGGGTTCTCCTGGTCCACGTCCGTGATCACGGCCGGGGAGACGTAGAAGCCCTCGCCCTGGGGGCCGGACACGCGCTCGCCGCCCACGTGGACGGTGGCGCCGGCCTCCTTGGCCGCGGCGATCTGCTCGGTGAGCCCGTCGGCCGCGGACTCGGAGGACAGCGGGCCGTAGACGTCGGCGTCGCGCGAGGTCGGGTCGCCGGGCTTCATCGCCGAGGAGCGCTGGACCAGCTCATCCACGAAGTCGTCGTAGATGTCCTCCATGACGATCATGCGCTTGTTCGAGTTGCAGGCCTGGCCCCAGTTGCCCATCCGGGTGGCCAGTGCGTCGCGGGCGGCGGCGCGGGCGTCCGGCGCGGAGAGCACGATGTACGGATCGGAGCCGCCGAGCTCGAGCACAACCTTCTTGAGGTGCCGACCGGCCTGCTCGGCGACGGTGGCGCCGGCCCGCTCCGAACCGGTGAGGGACACGCCCTGCACGCGCGGATCGGCGATGATCGTGGAGATCTGGTCGTGGGTGGCGAACACGTTCTGGTACACGCCCTCCGGGAGCCCGGCCTCGGTGAAGAGCTCTTCCAGCAGCTGCGCCACCTGCGGGTTGATCTCGGCGTGCTTGAGCAGGATGGTGTTGCCGAGCACGAGGTTCGGCGCCACGAAACGGGCCACCT
This sequence comes from Micrococcus sp. CS26, assembly GCF_055522295.1. Classification (NCBI taxonomy): domain Bacteria; kingdom Bacillati; phylum Actinomycetota; class Actinomycetes; order Micrococcales; family Micrococcaceae; genus Micrococcus; species Micrococcus sp. CS26. The sequence continues at coordinate 3,769 of NZ_JBVFVY010000036.1, read as the reverse complement.
GGTACACCGGGAAGTTCCACGGCATGATCCCCAGCAGCGGGCCGAGCGGCAGCCGCTGGATGAACGCCTCCTGCCCGGAGAACTGCTTGATCCGCTGGTCCGCGAGCAGCTCCTCGGCCTCGTCCGCGTAGTACCCGAAGATCTGGGCGCCGTAGCGCACCTCGCCGACTGCCGCGCCGAGGGACTTGCCCATCTCCGTGGTGATCAGCGCGGCGATGTCCTTGGAGCGCTCGGCCAGCAGCTCGGAGATCCGCTTCACGACGGCGGCGCGCTCGGCCACCGACTTCCGGGACCACTGCTCGTACGCGGCCTGCGAGGCGTCGAGGGCGTCGGCGATCTGCTGGTCCGTGGCGTTGTCGAAGGACTTCAGCAGCTCCCCGGTGGCCGGGTTGATCGTGCGGTAGCCCTGAGATGCGGAGGTGGTGGTCATCAGTCGTCACCCTTTCGTGTGGACGTCCTGCGTTGAGCTCCCCATCCTGCCGGAGGCCCCCGCTCACTCCCAGATCCCGGACGCCCCTCTTCGCCACGAGCCGAGAAGGTGGGTGTCCACGATCCCGGCGGCCTCCAGCAGGGCGAAGCACGTGGTCGGCCCCACGAATCGGCAGCCGTGCGCCTTCAGCGCCCTCGCGAGCGCGCGCGACTCGTCCGAGGTCGAGGGGACCTGGGCCACCGTCTCCGGCCGTGGGGTCGCGGCAGGCTGGTGCGCCCAGACCAGCCCCGGCAGACCGCGGGCCGGCCGGTCGCCGTCGCCGTGCCAGGCCGGGCCCGCGCCGGGGGCGCCCGGGTGCAGCGGGGCGAACCGCTCGTCGCGCATCCCGACGACGGCCCTCGCGTTCGCGATCGCGGCCTCGATCTTGCGCCGGTTCCGGATGATGCCGGGGTCTGACAGCAACGCCTCGACTTCCGCGTCCCCGAACGCCGCGACGGCGTCCGCGTCGAAGCCCGCGAACACCTCCCAGAACCGGGGCCGCTTGGCCAGGACGGTCCGCCAGCTCAGGCCCGACTGGAACGCCTCGAGCACGAGGCGCTCGAACAGGCCCCGCTCGTCCGTGACGGGCAGGCCCCACTCCGTGTCGTAGTACTCCCGCAGCAGCGGATCCCGTGCCGCCCACGGCGGGCGGGCCCGCCCGTCCTCACCCACGACGACGCCACTCGGCGGCGCCTGTCGCCCGCCCGCCGGTGGGTCCTCGGCGAGGGTGGAGACGGGGACGGGGAGGCCGTCGTCGGCGTGGTGCGCGCTCATGCACCCGAGCCTAGGAGCGGCCCCGGACATCCGGAGCCGGAACGCGACGCCCGGGGACGCAGCCCCGTCTACGGACACCTGTGCAGGAGGCACGGCCAGACGTCGTCACTCGAGCCGCCCGGCCCGCAGCCGCCACGTGTGGTCGCACCGGGCCGCCACGGCGGGGTCGTGCGTGACGACCACGATCGCCCGCTCCGGCTGGGACATGGAGCGGAAGAGCCCCATCACCTCGTCGGTGCGCTCCTCGTCCAGGGCGCCCGTCGGCTCGTCGGCGAGCAGCAGGGAGGGCCCCATGATCACGGCCCGGGCGATGGCCACGCGCTGGCGCTCGCCGCCGGAGAGCCGGCCGACGGGGTGGTGGAGACGGTCTCCGAGCCCGAGGCGCGTCAGAAGCTCGGCGGCTATGTTGCGGCGCTCCCGCTTCGAGGTGCGCGGCCGCGCGTAGAGCAGCGGCAGGGCCGCGTTGTCCATGGCGGTCGCCCGATCGATGAGCAGATGGTCCTGGAGCACGATGCCGCACGTCCGGTTCCGGTAGGCGTCGCCGTCGGACGACCACGGTGCCGGCAGGCTCCGCCCAGCCACACGGATGCTGCCGGCGTCCGGTGTGTCAAGGCAGGCGAGGAGCCGCAGCAGGGTGGACTTGCCGGACCCGGAGGGTCCCATGATCGCGTGGACGCCGCCCTCGGGGACCTGGAGTGAGACGCCTCGGAGCACGGGGACATCCCCGGCGGGGCCGCGGTAGGAGCGGTGCACGTCGTGCACGGTGAGCAGGGACATCACACGGTCCCTTCGACGAGTGCCGCCGTGCGGACGGCCCGGTGCAGCTGGCGGAGGGGATGACGGGTGCACGCAGCGGCGATCGCCAAGACGACCGCCAGCCCGACCACGACGACGGCAGGCGCCGGACGCAGTCCGCCCGCTTCCGAGGCGATGCCGAGGCCGAGCAACGATCCGAGCACGGCCGGAATGCCCCATACCGCGGCCACGGATGTGGCGATCCGGAGCCGGATCAGTCGTCTGGGCGCCCCGACCGTCAGGTGCGCCAGCCACGTGGGCGTGAGTCGACGGGTCACGGTCGTCAGGAGGCTCACCACCGTCACGACGGCGCTGGCAAGCCCGGCGGTGTAGGCGGTGACCATGAGCGCGGCACCGCGGGCTTCTCGGGCGATCGGAGACCTGGCCGAGGCGATCGGGGCCAACTCGGCGACCACGCCCGTCTCGTCCTCGAGGACGTCGAGTGCCGCTCTCACCTCGGAGGCCGCGTCCTGGCGTGCCACGACGGAACCGTAGACCGCCGCGAGCTGGGCCGGTTCGATCAGGCCGGCCATGGTCGTCGTGCTGGTGACGATGACGGGCGACTCACCCAGGGGCCAGAGGGATCCGTCGGCCCGCGGCGCGGCCGCGTCCCCGGGGAGTGGGCCGGCATAGCTGTGGGGTGTGGACCCCACGTACACGGTGCCGCCCGGTGCCCCGGAGGTGATCGCGGCGGGAGCGAAGTACACACCCTCGGCGGGACTGACGGCAGCAGCGGCGCCGAACTCCCGGGCCAGACCAGGCGTGGCGATGACCGCCCCCTGCAGCCGGGGGTCCTCGATTCCGATGGCGTCCGTCACGAGGAAGGCACGGGGGTCGACTCCGTCGACATGGGCGGCGAACGCCCGGGAGACGGTGTCGACGGCGCGGGGGTGGAGGTCGGTCGTGACGGCGGGGTCCAGGATCCTGGTTGCCACCAGGCCCGACGACTCGGCGTCCTCGAGCACCTCGAGCGCCGTGGTCACTCCGCCGGCGACGCCCAGGGCCAGTCCGAACACGACCGACGCCACGGTCGTGTGCAGCAGGGACAGGAACAGCAGTCCGGGCGTGTCGAACAGGTCGCGGAGGCCGTCCGCAACGGCCCGCATGGCTGCCGTCATGCGTGTGCCCTTCGGACCCAGAGGGTGGACAGGGTCGTGCCGAGGATGAGGATGGCGTCCACGACGAGCACGGCGGACCAGAGGAGAGCGGTGTCGCCGGTGAGACCGATCTCCGCGTCCCACCGGGGCCATGCCACGAGCCAGACTCCGCCGGCACTCGCGGCGGCGGTCGTCCAGGCGACCATGGCGGGCCGGACACCGAGCCGGGCCGCTCGCAGTGGGGAGGCACCGACGAGGCGGTGCGAGGTGACGGCAGGGAGCAGTCGACTGCGCAGGGTCGTGCGCCAGACGACCTGTGCGCCCAGCAGGGCGAAGCCGGCGATCACGGCGAGCAGGGGCACATGGACACTGCGTCGCATCGCTGCCTCCCACGGCGGCGGGAGCGGGACGACGTCGACGACGACACCGGCCCGCCGCAGCGATTGGACGAGCTCGTCGACCTGGGCCGGTGAGCCGCCGATCACGCCGGCAAGGGACGAACTGTCGGTGGAGAGGAACGGGACCAGGAGGTCTGCTTCGGTGGCGCGATCCGGCGCGGAGGAGAGGTCTCGGACGACGACCCGATCGACGTCCGGCCAGCTCAGTTCGCCCGCAGCGGCACGTGCGGCAAAGG
>NZ_JBVFVY010000035.1:0-10273 GCF_055522295.1 Micrococcus sp. CS26 | reverse complement strand
GTGCACGATGCACCCGGCCACCGCATCGGTGCCGCCGCGGCGTGCCACGGCCTGCTCGAGGGCGTTCACGGCCAACGAGGCCTGCATACGCCCGGCCATGGAGTACCCCACGATCCTGCCGGCGTAGAGATCCTTGATCGCGCAGAGGTAGAGCTTGCCCTCACTGGTGGGGTGCTCGGTGATGTCGGTCAGCCACAGCCGGTTCGGAGCTTCGGCAGAGAAGTCCCGGCGGACGTGGTCGTCGTGCACGGGTGGGCCTGGGCGGGTCCCGTACTTGCCACGCTTGGCCCCGAACCCGCAGTGCCACCCGTTCTGGCGGCAGAGCCGCCAGGCAGTACGGGCGGCCATTCGCTCCCCGGCCGCCTCGGCCTCGTCCCGCAGCAGCCGGTACCCGAACTCCGGATCGTTCAGGTGAGCGGCGTGCAGGGCGTTGGCCCGGTAGGCCTGCTCCACCTCAGAAACGGCGACGGGCTGGTCCCGCCAGCGGTAGTAGGGCTGGCGGGCGAGCTTGAGGACCCGCAAGGACACCGCGACCGGGATCTGGTCGGCGGCGAGCTCGGACACGAGCGGGTACATCATTTTTTCGGCAGGTTCGCCTGGGAGAGGTAGGCCGCGGCGCGGCGTAGGACTTCGTTCTCCTGCTCGAGGAGCCGGATCCTGCGGCGGGCTGCGCGGAGTTCTTCGGCCTCGGCCTTGGTGGTGCCTGGGATGTTGCCTGCTTCGATATCGGCCTGGCGAATCCAGTTCGTCAGGCAGGACTCGAAGATGCCGAAGTCCTTCGCGATGTCTTTCAGATGGGTGCCGGGCTCACGGTTCTGCGCGACCCGGACGACATCATCGCGGAACTCTTTGGGGTAGGGGGCGGGCATGGTGCACATCCTTCCCTTTGGTGTGGGAACACCACAGATCGTATGTCACCTGTACGTGCGTCAGTCCCTCCCTCGGCCGTCGGCCTGTGCACGATCGGCCCCTTGACCACAGGGGTCAGGAGCACCGGGGTCGGGACGCGGATATGGTCTGTCGTTCCCAGGGCCGGGGCTTCTGCTCCATCGCCGACCGGCGTCGAGGCGTGCCACCCACCTGTCGCACCGCCCCACCCCGCCAAGATCACCGTGTGGTCTCGTACGGCGCCGGCAGGTTGACTCCCTAGGGGGGACCGACTGCAGCGGGCCGCGGAGGGGAGTCCTAGTAGTGGTTATCGCGCGGCGTCGACGGTGCCCCGGTCGGGCACCGTGGCGGTCAGGAGGACCGCGGCCAGCGCCCCGCCGACAATGAAGATGTCCGCGATGTTGCCGATGAACCAGTTCCCGTAGGCGAGGAAGTCCACCACGTGGCCTTGCCCGAATGACGGTGGGCGCAGGAGCCGGTCACCCAGGTGGGAAGTCACCGCGCCGCCGAGACACCCGATCACGATCGCCCAGGACACGGTACGGACCCGGAGGGTGAACCAGATCGCCGCGGCGACCGCCACCGCCGAGATGATGGTGAAGATCCAGGTCGAGTTGGCCCCGAACGAGAAGGCCGCCCCGGGGTTGTAGGCCAGCTGGAGCCCGAGCAGCTCACCCAGGAGCGGGACTCGCTCGCCCGTGGACAGGCTGTTCTCCGCCCACCACTTGGTCACCTGGTCCAGGACCACTACGCCGGCCCCGATCGCAATGGTCAAGAGCACCAGGGGGTACCTGCGCCGGTGGTTCATTCGTGTCCTTTCGCGATGCGCCCGTTTCCCGGCGCCTCAGTGGATCTGCTGACCCCGGCGCGACCTGTGAAATCGCTGGCAGGTACCGGATGGACCGGACAGGTCGGGTCTCACCGGGCCTGGGCGTCTCTGTCCCGCAGGCACGGTAGGAGCTCATCCCGTGGTGGCGGGTTGGGCTTGCCGGTCGGTGAGGGGTTCCAGGGCGGTGCGTCGGGTGGTGGCGGCGCGCAGGCCGTTGCCGATGACGATGACCTCGGCGACCTCGTGGACCAGGACCACGGCGGCCAGGCCGAGGACGCCGGTGATGGCCAGCGGCAGCAGCACGGCGATGATCAGCAGCGAGAGAATGATGTTCTGATTGATGATGGCCCGGCCGCGGCGGGCGTGGGCCAGAGCTTGGGGGATCAGGCGCAGGTCGTGGCCGGTGAAGGCGACATCGGCGGATTCGATGGCTGCGTCCGAGCCGGTGGCGCCCATGGCGATGCCGACCTCGGCGGCGGCCAGGGCGGGAGAGTCGTTGATGCCGTCACCGATCATCGCGGTGGGCCGGGTGCCGGTCAACTGGTGGACGGCGGTGGCCTTGTCCTCGGGGCGCAACTCGGCGCGCACGTCGTCGATGCCGGCCTGGTCGGCGATCGCCCGGGCGGTGCGGGCGTTGTCCCCGGTGAGCATGGTCAGGTCGATGCCCTGGCCGGTCAGGGTGGTCACGACGGTGGGGACCTCAGGGCGCAGTTCGTCACGGACCCCGATGGCCCCGGCGACCGCCCCGTCGCGGTGGATGATGACCACGGTCATGCCCTGGTCCTCCAGCCCCTGGACCTGGGCCGCCAGGGGGCCGGGGGCCAGCCAGCGGGGGCTGCCGACGGTGACGGTAGCCCCGTCCAGGCGGCCGGTGATCCCGTGCCCGGCGGTCTCGGTGACGCCCTCGGCCGCGGGCGTGTCCGGGGTGGCGGCGGTGATGGCCGCGGCCAACGGGTGGGTGCTGTGCTGTTCCAGTGCCGCGGCCCAGCCCAGCACTTGGTCCTCGGTGATGCCGGGGGCGGCGAGCACGGCGGTGACGGTGGGCTGGTTGCGGGTCAGGGTCCCGGTCTTGTCCACCGCCAGGTGGCGGATCCCGCCGAGGCGCTCGAAGGCGGCCCCGGATTTGATGACCACCCCGAACCGGCTGGCCGCGCCGATCGCCGAGACCACGGTGACCGGCACCGCGATGGCCAGCGCGCAGGGCGAGGCGGCCACCAACACCACCAGGGCGCGGGTGATCCACAGTTCCGGGTCCCCGAGCAGGGACCCGAGGGCCGCGACGAGCACGGCCAGGATGAGCACCCCGGGCACCAGGGGCTTCGCGATCCGGTCGGCCAGCCGGGCCCGGTCCCCCTTCTCGGCCTGGGCCTGTTCGACCAGGTGCACGATGGTGGTCAGGGAGTTGTCGGTGCCGGCGGCGGTGGCGTCAATCTCCAGGGCCCCGGCGGTATTGATCGACCCGGCCGAGACGGTGTCTCCCGGGCCGACCTCGACCGGGATGGACTCGCCGGTGATCGCCGAGGTGTCCAGGGAACTGCGCCCGGTACGCACGATCCCGTCGGTGGCGACCCGTTCCCCGGGCCGGACCACGAGCACCTGCCCGGGTCGCAGGTCCTTGGCCTCGACCTCCACCGTGGCCCCGCCGGCCCGGATGGTCGCGGTCTCGGGCACCAGTTTCAGCAGGGCGCGCAGGCCCGCCCGGGCCCGGTCCATGGCCTTGTCTTCCAGGGCCTCGGCGATGGAGTACAGGAACGCCAGGGCGGCGGCCTCCTCGATGTAGCCCAGGATCACCGCGCCGATGGCGCTGATCGTCATCAGCAGTCCGATCCCGAGCCGGCCCCGGGTGAACAATCCGCGCAGCGCCCCGGGCACGAAGGTCCAGGCGCCCAGCACCAGCCCGACCCAGAACACCACCGTGGCCACGAGACCGGCCCCGGACCATTCCAGGACCAGCCCGGTGAGGAACGCCAGCCCGGAGAGCGCCGGGAGCAGGATGGCTGCATCGCGCCACCACGGCCGGTGCTCCTCGTGCTCCTCGGGTGCACCGGGAGTGGGGGTCGGGGCCTCGCAGCCGCAGGCGGCGCTCACGAGGCCACCTCCGCCGTGTCGCAGCACCCGGGTACCGGGCAGCCCGGGTCCAGGCAGGGCGCGGAGGCATCCACCGCGAGGGTCACCTCGAGCAGACTGCTCAGCGCCCGGGCCAGGTGCGCATCGACGATCGCGTACCGGGTGCGGCGGCCCTGGTGCTCGACGGCCACGATCCCGCAGTCCCGCAGGCAGGCCAGGTGGTTCGACACGTTCGACCGGCTCAGCCCCAGGGCCTGGGCCAGCTCGGCCGGATACCCGGGGCCCTCCAGCAGGGACAGCAGGATCCGGGATCGGGTGGGGTCGGCCATCGCCCGGCCCAGCCGGTTCATCACGTCCAACCGTGTCGCAATCGTCAGCATGTGGTGAACTATACAGCCTGCACTGTAGTCTCTTGCGGGGTTTCGCCCGGGCCGGGCGACCCCGATCGATTGAATCAGTGAGGACCCTCCGTGACTGCCCGTTGCTGCCCCACCTTCCCGCATCGCCGCTGCCGGGGCCGAGGAGGACGGCCATGAGCCTGGGTGGGTTCTTCGCCGAGATGGTCCAGTCCGGGGCACTGCTGGTGGCGATGCCGCTGGCCGTGGTCGCCGGGCTGGTGTCCTTCCTCTCCCCGTGCATCTTGCCGCTGGTGCCCGGATACCTGGGGTATGTCTCCGGGCTGGCCGACCCGCGCCGGGCGGACAACCGGCGCCGGGTGATGACCGGGGTGGGACTGTTCATTATGGGCTTCGCCGCGGTGTTCACCCTCTACGGGGCCGCCTTCGGGGTGATCGGCGGGTGGCTGTTGCAGTGGCAGGACGCGCTGATCCGGGCCTTGGGGGTGTTCGTGATCCTGATGGGCCTGGTGCTCATCGGCTGGCTGCCGTTCCTGCAGAACACCCGGCGGATGTCCTTCCAGCCCAGGACCGGGATCGCCGGGGCCCCGCTGCTCGGGGTGGTCTTCGGCCTGGGCTGGACCCCGTGTATGGGCCCGACCCTCAGCGCCGTGCTGGCGTTGAGCACCACCACCGGGGACCCCTGGCGCGGGGCCCTGCTGGGCTTCCTCTACTGTCTGGGCCTGGGCATCCCCTTCGTGCTGGTGGCGATGGGCCTGGACTGGGTCACCCGAACGCTGGGCTTCGTCCGCCGCCACATCCGCGCCTTCAACATCATCGGCGGGGTACTGCTGGTGCTCGTCGGGGTGCTGATGGTCACCGGGATCTGGACCCTGTGGATCTACCAGCTGCAGAACCTGGCCGGCACCTTCACCACCCCCGTCTAACCCCGCCCGCACACGCCCCCCACCTCACGGATTGGACCGCTCGTGACTTCCCCTGACCCCACCGCTTCCACCCCGTCCCGGCAGCGCCGGGCCAAGATCGTGGTCTGGGTGCTGCTGGGCCTGGTCGTGGCCGCCGCCCTCATCGGTTACCTTGTGGCCCGCGGGACCGCCACCGCCCAGCAGCAGGACCCCAACCAGTCCACCGCCCAGTCCACCGGGCAGTCGACTGGGTCTGCCGGTCAGTTGGTGCGGGAGAATAGCCGGGTGCTCTCGCAGGCCCCCAATGAGAAGGCCGTGCTGGTGGAGTTCCTGGACTTCGAGTGCGAGGCCTGCGCGGCGGCTTACCCCTTCGTGGAGGACCTGCGCGCCGAGTATGCGGACACCGTGACCTTCGTGCACCGGTACTTCCCGCTGCCGGGCCACCCGAACTCGGTCACCGCGGCCATCGCCGTGGAGGCCGCTGCCCAGCAGGGCGCCTACGAGTCGATGTACCAGAAGATGTTCGAGACCCAGACCGAGTGGAGCCACACCACGGAGGACCGCAGCCCGGTCTTCCGGGCCTACGCCGAAGAGTTGGGCCTGGACATGGCCGCCTACGATGCCGCGGTGGCCGACCCGGCCACCCGGGACCGGGTCGAGCTGGACGTGGCCGACGGCACCGCCCTGGGCGTGGCCGGGACCCCGACCTTCTACCTCGACGGTGAGCCGCTCACCGTGAACAGCCTGGAAGAGTTCACCGCCGCCGTCGAGGCCGCCACCCAGGACTGACCGCCCGGACCATCCGCGGCCACCCGGGCCAGAGCAGAGGACCGAGAGCAAAGGACTTCCCATGACCGACCGGCTCACCGAGCCCACCGCCCCGAGCGCCGCCTCCCCAGTATCGGCAGCCGGCCCGGCGCCGGCCCCGGCGTGGTTCACCGGGCGCCGGGCCTTCGGCCTGGTGCTGCTCGTCACCGGCGCCGTCGGCTGGATCGCCTCGGCGACCCTGGTCCTCGAACGCCTCGCCCTCTACGAGAACCCCGGCCACACCACCAGCTGTGACATCAACCCCTGGGTGTCCTGCGGACGGGTCATGGGCACCTGGCAGTCCGAGCTGTTCGGCTTCCCCAACCCGCTGATCGGCATCGTCGCCTTCGCCGTGGTGATCTCCACCGCGATGGTCGTGCTCTCCGGGGCCCGGCCCGGCCGCGGGTACTGGCTCGGGCTGCAGGCCGGGGTCACCCTCGGGATAGGGTTCGTGGCCTGGCTGTGGTTCCAGGCCCTGTACGAGATCTACATCCTCTGCCTGTACTGCATGATCGTCTGGGCGGCCATGATCCCCCTGTTCCTCCTGCTCACCGCCCGCAACCTCGCCCACGGCGTGATCCCCGCCCCGCCGGGGGTGGTCCGGTTCGCCACCGGCTGGGCCGGGACCCTCATCGCCGTCGCCTACGTCGCCGTCGCCGGCTCGGTCTTCGTCCAGTTCCTCCCCGCCTTCACCGGCTTCTGACCGGTCCTGGGGCGCGACCTCGCCATTATCGACTGAAGGCGCTATCATCGTCGTATGACGATGATTAAGGAGCCGGGGGTGTCCCCGGCGGCGGGCCTGGGCCCGGCGGCGGCGCTGTTCCACGGGTTCTCCGACCCCACCCGGTTGGCGATCCTGCGGCACCTGGCCACCGGGGAGCACAAGGTGCGCGAGCTGACCGAGCACCTCGGGTTGGCCCAGTCCACGGTCAGTGCGCACCTGGCCTGCCTGGCCGGCTGCGGGTTGGTGGCCTCCCGGCCGGTGGGCCGGGCCTCGCTGTACGCCCTGGCCGCCGAGCCCGAGCTGCTTCAGGTGCTGGCCGCCGCCGAGCGGCTGCTGACGGTCACCGGGCACGCGGTCGAGCTCTGCCCACACTCCGGCACCCCGGGCCCCGACGGCCCCGCCGCGGCCTGAGCCCGGTCCCGGAGAAGGAGGACACAGTTAATGGGTGCACACCACCACGCCTCGCCGGCGCACCGCTGGCGGCTGGCGGTCGCTTTCGCCATCACCACGGCGGTGCTGCTGGCCGAGGTGGCCGGGGCGCTGATCACCGGCAGCCTGGCCCTACTGGTGGACGCGGCGCACATGCTCACCGACGCTGGCGGGTTGCTGATGGCCCTGCTGGCCTCCACCCTGATGGCCCGGCCGCCCACGGCCCGGCGCACCTGGGGGTTCCTGCGCGCCGAGGTGTTGGCCGCCCTGGCCCAGGCCGCCATCCTGCTGGCCGTGGGTCTCTACGCCTTCATCGAGGGCCTGCAGCGACTGTTCGCCCCGCCCGAGGTAGCCTCCGGCCCTCTGCTGCTGTTCGGGATCCTCGGCTTGGCCGGTAACCTCGCCTCGCTGGCCGTCCTCGGCTCCGGCCGCGGGGCCAACCTGAACATGCGCGCCGCGTTCCTGGAGGTCCTCAACGATGCGCTGGGCTCGGTGGCCGTGATCGCCAGCGCCCTGGTCATCGCCACCACCGGCTGGGCGCAGGCCGACGCCGTGGCCGGGATGCTCATCGCCGTGTTGATTGTGCCCCGCACCCTGAAGATCCTGGCCGAGGCCGCGCACATCCTGCTCGAATCCACCCCCCGGGACCTGGACCTCGCCGAGGTTCGGGACCACCTTGAAGCGGTGCCGCACGTGGTGTCCGTGCACGACCTGCACGCCTCCCAGATCGCCACCGGGGTCCCCGTGCTCAGCGCCCACGTCGTCGTCGAGGACCACTGCTTCCACGACGGGCACGCCCCCCAGATCCTGGACCAGCTCCAACACTGCGTCGCCGAGCACTTCGACGTGGCGATCGACCACTCCACCTTCCAACTCGAACCCGCCGCCCACGCCCACCACGAACACCCCACCCACCACTGACCCAGTGGGGCTGGTTGAGCAATAGACGCGTCCGCAGGAGGAACCCCCCACCGGACACACCCGCAGCCGACATGGATGAACAGTGGCACGCCACTAGGGACATCCCGCATGACCCGTCCGGTGGTCCGTCCCGCGACGGCACGTCATACGACACGCCCCCGGGTGGGTCACCATCGGCGGCACACAGCTCCGCAGCCCGCGGTGGTCATCGGCGTTGGGCCAGCACCTTCTGTCCGGCTTCGCGCAGTTCCCCCGTGGGTGAGACGTGGCGGTAGAGGGTCTGGCGGGTGATGCCCAGTTCCTTACACAGGGCACCGACGTTGGTGTCCTTGTTCCCCATCGAGGCCATCGCCAGGCGGATCTTGGCCGGGGTCATCTTGTAGGGCCGGCCGCCCTTGCGGCCTCGGGCCCGGGCCGAGGCCAGGCCGGCCTTGGTGCGTTCGGAGATCAGCTCGCGTTCGAACTCGGCCAGGGCGGCGAAGATCCCGAACACCAGCTTGCCGGAGGCGGTCGTGGTGTCAATCGCCGCCCCCTGGCCGGTGAGCACCTTCAGGCCCACGCCCCGCTCGGTGAGCTCGTGCACGATGTTGACCAGGTGGCGCAGGTCCCGGCCGAGTCGGTCCAGCTTCCACACCAGCAGGGTATCCCCGGCCCGCAGCGCTTTCAGGCACGCGGCCAGATGGGGACGGTCATCGCTCTTGCCGGAGGCCTTGTCCTCGTACAGAGCCTCCGGTTCCACGCCGGCTTCGAGCAGGGCGTCGCGTTGCAGGTCGGTGGCCTGGGAGCCGTCAGCCTTAGACACCCGCATGTACCCCACGAGCACCGCCCACCACCCCTGTCATTTATTCGATCGTTTATGTGACACGAGGCCCGCAGAGCGAGGTGTTGAGAAATATTGTCACGTAACCGGTCATTTATTCTACGTCTCGCAGACGGTCAAGGCGCAGCTATGGTGACAGGTAGTCCGAAGGGATGCCGAGCTCGGTGAAATTGCTCCGGACGCCTTGGATCACTTCGTCGTTGTCGCGGCGGTACATCGTGCAGAAGTTGAAGAGTTGGCGGGCGGTCTCGGGGGTGGTCCGGGCTTCCTCGACGACGGCCTGAAAGTTCTTTTTGATCTCCTGCCAACGGATGGCGGTGGGGTCCGTGGTTTGTTCGGTGCTGCCGGGGTCGCGGGAAATGTCCGGTTGGGGCAGGAACACCTCGGCTTCGCGTCCGGGGCAGGTCATGGCCCGGGTTTCGAGCAGGTGTATCGCGGTGGCGGCGGCTTCCAGGGACTGGAGTTGGCGCTGATCGGAGAGTTCCTCGTAGGGGCGCCACGGGCCCTGTCCGGCGCGGACCGGGTGGCCGGTGCGGTCCCACACCTGTCGTGTCAGCCGGCCGGGTGCGCCGCATTCGATGATGGTCGCGCCGAGCTCGTCGAGCAGCGTCCTGAGTAGTCGGAACCAGAGGCCTGCGTGCACCCGGTGTCGGGGAAGGGCGACGGATCCTGTGGTCAGGGCCTGCCAGGTCCGCTGGTCCATGCTCCGGATCGCCGCCCCGACCGGTCGCGGCTCGGGCCTACCCGGCGAGACGTGCCAGAAGTCGTGGTAGCCCACCGGGCCGTTGTGGCGTTCGAGTCGGCAGTGGTGGACGGGGCAGGAGAGCATTAGGGGCACCAGCCACGCCAGTTGGTAGGGGCAGGGAGGGGTGGATTCCATGGTGCAGCGCGGACAGGCCCGGTGTTGCCAGCCGGCATCCGTGGGCAACCAGGCCCGCCAGTCCTCCACGGTACGGTCGCGTCTCCTTCCCCGGGGCAGCAGTACCGCCAGCTGGCGGGTATAGGTGGTGTAGGCCTTCGCCGCTGGCTCGAGTTGGTCCAGCAGCCAGGGGGTCTGCCCGCCGAGAGTCATGGCCCGTATGGTGTCGGTTCCGGTTCTGGTGCGGCCGGCTAGCTGGTTGATGAATTCCTCCGGGGCGGCCACGTCCAGGTCCCCGGGGCGGGAGATGCAGAACCCGGTATCGAGAACGAGGTCCTCGACCTCGGCCCCGTAGCGGTGGGCTATCCGGCGCAGCCAGGAGGTGAGTGCCTCACCGGTGACCGGGGCCGGGTGCACCGGCCACCGAGTGCTCACAGCAGCTCGCGTTCGAAGACCCGGCGGCGTTCGGCCGGCCCGGTGTAGTTAGCCATCGTCAGGGTCCGGTGGTCGATGGCCTCGAGGCCGGACTCGACGGCGGCCACCGCGGCCGCGGTCAGCAGGTGGGCCAGCTCCCCGATGGTGCCCTCGCTGCGGGCCAGCAGGTAGCGGGCCATGTCCTCGGTGTCGATCACCGATGGTTTCCGGAGGGGGAAGGAGGCGGCGAAGCG
>NZ_JBVFVY010000034.1:0-11454 GCF_055522295.1 Micrococcus sp. CS26 | reverse complement strand
GCCGTGCGCGACCAGCAGACCCGCCCGGGCGACGTCGTGGACCCGGGCCCGCCCGCCGGGGGCGGCTCCGCGCCCGCCCGCCGGCGACGCGCCAACCCCTGGCCGCTGTGGGCGCTGCTCGGTCTCGTGGTGTTCGCCCTGTTGGGGGCGCTGCTGTGGCCGCTGCTCACGGGTGGCCGCGGCGACGGCGGCTCGGCGCCGGCGACCTCGCAGGAGGAGTCGTCCGTGAACGTGGACCCGGAGGCGTACAAGGGTCGCCCCGTGAGCGAGGTGCGCGCCGAGCTCGAGGGCCTCGGCCTGGCGGTGCGCGAGGAGGACCGCGACGCGCAGAGCCCGGAGGGCACCGTCGAGGAGATCAACCCCGTGGGGGCGCTGCAGCGCGGTGAGACCGTCACGCTGGCCGTCTCCACCGGGGAGGGCGTCATCCCGGAGGGTCTCGTGGGCCAGCCCGTGGACAGCGCGATCCAGACGCTGCGCGACCGCGGCTTCACCGTGGACCGGGTGGACGACCCGTCCGCCGACGGCGCCGACGGCGAGGTGGTGCGCGTGGTGCCCGGCGAGGGCGAGCGTCACCGCTATGACACGCACGTGCAGCTGATCGTGGCCACCGGCGGGTCCGACGCCGCGCCGACCCGCGAGGCCTCCCAGCCCGCCTCGGAGCCGGAGCCCAGCGCGTCGGAGGAGCCGAGCAGCGAGCCGAGCCCGTCGGCCTCGGACGAGCCCAGCCCGTCCCCCACCGCCGAATCCCCGACGGCCACCGCCGACCCGGAGCCCATGCCGGAGCCGACCGAGGAGCCGACGACACCCACGGGGGATCCGACGACGGAGTCCTCCGGCGAGTCCACGGCGCCGACGGGCCAGCCCACCACCGACCCGTCCGCTGACGCGCGCGGCGCGGAGGCCTCCTCCGCCGACGCGCGTGGCGCGCAGGCCTCGTCCGCCGACGCCACGCCCTCCGCTTGAGCGGCGGGCGGGACGGGCACGCGGACGTGTCTGTGGATGAGCAGAGGATCCTGAACGGGCGGTACCGGATCGGTGAGCTGATCGGGCGCGGCGGCATGGCGGACGTCTTCCGCGGCGAGGACCTGCGGCTGCACCGCCCGGTGGCGGTCAAGCTGATGCGCCGGGACCTGGCGCGCGATCCGCACTTCCAGGCGCGCTTCCGCAAGGAGGCACGCTCGGCGGCCTCCCTGAACCACCCCTCGATCGTCTCCGTGTACGACACGGGCGAGGTCTCCCTCGAGGACGGCCTCCATCCGGTGGACTGCCCGTTCCTGGTGATGGAGCTCGTCTCCGGCCGGACGCTGCGGGAGATCCTGCACGCCGAGGGCGCCGTGGGCACGGACCGTGCCGTGGCCTGGACCCGGGGCGTGCTGGAAGCGCTCGAGCACGCGCACGAGGAGGGCATCGTCCACCGCGATGTGAAGCCCGCGAACGTCATGGTCACGGAGACGGGCGCCGTGAAGGTGATGGACTTCGGGATCGCCCATGCGCTGGCCGACACCTCCGCCACCACGTCGCAGACCCAGGCCGTGGTGGGCACGGCCCTCTACCTGGCCCCGGAGCAGGCGACGGGCCGCACCGTGGACGGCCGCGCCGACCTCTACGCGGCCGGCTGCCTGCTGTTCGAGCTGCTCACGGGCCGACCCCCCTTCACGGGTGACACGCCGCTGGCCGTGGCCTACCAGCACGTGCGCGAGGAGCCGCCGGCACCCTCCGACGTCGACCCCGACCTGCCGCCCGCGTTCGACCCCGTGGTGCTGCGCGCCCTGCGCAAGGATCCGGAGGACCGGTTCCCCACGGGCGCCGCGTTCCTCGCGGCCCTCGAGGAGGCCGCCGCGGATCCGCACGCCGGCCCCGGCCGTCACACCCCGCCGCTCGATGCCGTCCCTCCCGCCCTCGTCGGCGCGGTGCTGGGCGCCGCGGCCGCGGAGCACGGGGCCGATGTGCCGACGGCCGCGGTCCCGCTGACCCGGCCGACGCCCTCCGTCCCGGCCGAGCCGGACGCCGCACAGCCCCAGGCGGCGAACCATGCCGTGGCGGGTGCGGGACTGCTCGGCGCCGCCTCCGCCGCGCAGCTTGCCGCCGCCGCCGCCATGGACGGCCCCCGCCCGGTGACGGTCGGCCAGCCGGTGATGCCCGGTGCGGTCGCGACGCCCCGGCCCGAACCGCAAGGGGACACGCCGGCGCCAGCGACGGCCACGCACCGTCGCGTCCGCCGGCGCCTCCGCCGGCGCACGCTCCTGGCGGCCGGCGCGGTCCTGATCGCGCTGGCCCTGGTCCTGGCGCCGTGGCTCGCGGCGGCTCTGCCCACCACCGCGGAGGTGCCCGCGGTGGTGGGGCTGCAGCAGGACGAGGCGGTCGCGGCGCTCGAGGACGCAGGTCTGGTGGCCGTCGTCTCGTCCGCGTACATGGCCGACGCCCCGGACGGGACCGTCACCCAGAGCGACCCGCCGACGGGCACGGAGGTGCCCCGCGGGGCCGAGGTGCGGATCCGGGTGTCCCGCGGCGAGGAGGGCATCGCGCTGTCCGACTCCCTGCACGGGCTGTCCGAGGACGCGGCCCGCCGCGAGCTGGAACGGCTGGGCCTGCGTGTCTCCTCCGTGCAGTACCAGGACGACGGCCGACTCGAACGCGGGCTGCTCGCCCGCACCGACCCCGCGATGGGCACGCACGTGCCGCCCGGCTCCTCCGTGGTGCTGCACCTGTCCAGCGGCATGGTCGACGTGCCGGATGTGGTGGGGATGAGCGCTCCGGACGCGCGGCGTCAGCTGGCGCTGAGCGCCCCCGAGCTGCGCGTGCGGATCCAGGACGAGGACGGCGCGACCACGGACACCGGAACGGTCGTGGCCCAGGATCCGCCCGCCGGCGTCCGCGTGGACAACCGTTCCTCCCTGACCCTGACGGCGTCCTCATGGATCGCGCCCACGGCCGAGCCCTCCGAGCCGGCGCCGCCGTCCAGCGAGGCGCCCGAGCCCACGCCGTCGGCGTCCGCGTCACCGAGCCCCCCGCCGTCGGAGAGCCCCGAGCCCTCCGCGAGCGCGGAACCCTCGCCCTCGCCGTCCGCCTCGGCCACGCCCAGCCCCGAGCCGACGACGACCGCGACGCCGTCACCGACGCAGAGCCCGGCGCCGACGTCGGCGGCCCCGTCGACCTCGTCGGAGCCGACCGGGCAGTCGCCGAGCACCTCGTCCACCGCGACGCCGGTGGACCCGCTGCCGACGCTGACGCCGGAGCCCGAGCCCTCGATCGATCCGCCGCCGTCCACCTGAGCGGACGGGGCGCCGTCGGACCCGCGAACCGGGCCCCGGGGCCGGTCAGTCCTGGCGGACGAGGGGCGAGAGCCGGCCGCCGCGCTCGGCGGCCCCGGAGAGCCCCACGGACTCGAGCCAGTTGCCGAGCATCCGGTAGCCGCCCTCGGTGAGCACGGACTCGGGGTGGAACTGCACGCCCCACAGGGGCGCGGTGCGGTGGGCCAGTCCCATCACGACGCCGTCCTCGGTCTCGGCGGTGATCTCCAGGACCGCCTCGTCCACGGTGGGCCGCACGGCGGCCAGCGAGTGGTAGCGGGTGGCGGTGAACGGCGAGGGGACGCCCTCGAACATGGGGTGCTCGCCGCGGCGGACCAGAGACGTCTTGCCGTGCATGAGGGATTCCGCGTGCGTCACGGTGGCGCCGAACGCCTCCGCGATGGCCTGGTGCCCCAGGCACACCCCGAAGAGCGGACGGCCGCCGTCGGCGGCGGAGCGGATGAGGTCGAGGGAGACACCGGCGTCGGCGGGCGCGCCCGGCCCGGGCGAGATGAGCACCGCCGTGTGCTCGGCCGCGAGCTCGAGGGCGCGGGCGGGGGTGACCTCGTCGTTGCGGATCACGGTGGTGCGGGCCCCGAGCTGCTCGAGGTAGCCCACCAGGGTGTAGACGAAGCTGTCGTAGTTGTCGACGACGAGGACGGAGACCTCGGGGCTCTGCACGGGGGCGCTCTTTCCTCCCCGCCGCGTGGGAGCGGGGTGCATAGACTGGCCGGGCACGTCGCTGACCCCGGTCCTGGGCAGGTCAGCAGGATACCGTCCCCGCCCCGGTCCCCGCCGGTGGGGGCGCCCACCACCCCCCACCCGAGGAGAAGACCCGTGGCAGCACCCGCCGGCAAGCGCAAGGACTCGGCCCGTCGGAAGCGCGAGGAGCTCGAGGCCGCGCGCCGCAGCCGCTCCGCCGTGCGGACGGACCTCGGGGACGTGGACCCGGGTCCGAAGCCCCTCTCCCCCGGGTACAAGGCCGTGATGTTCGGCCTGCTGATCCTCGGCCTGCTCTGGATCATCGTCTACTACCTGACCCAGGGCCTCTTCCCGATCGTGCAGATCGGCGGCTGGAACATCCTCGTGGGCTTCGGCATCGCGCTCGTCGGGTTCCTCATGATGTCCCGCTGGAGCGAATGACACGCGTGTAGTTCTCCACAGCGGTGGACAACCCTGTGGATGGCCGATCCGCACGATCCCGCCCGGAGACGAGTTGTCCCCGGAGTTGTCCACAGGTGTGGACACCCCTGTGGGAAGAAGTGCACACCCGCCTGTGGAGAACTCCGGGGACGGTCGGGGACGACGGCCTAGCCGAGCAGGCCTGCCACCGTGACCCGGGCGGCGCCGAGCACCGTGAGCGCCGCCAGCGCCGCCGCCACGACCACGAGGCCGGCCGCCTGGGCGCCCACGGACGGCACGCGCGCGCGGCCGGGCCGCAGCCCGCCGGCCAGGGAGAACACGACGGCGACGACGGCGCCCGTCAGCAGCCCGCCCACGTGCACCTGCCAGGCCACCCCGGGCAGCAGGAACGAGAACACGAGGTTCAGGCCGATCAGCACGGCGATCGAGCGCACCTGCCCGCCCCGCACCCGGGTGAGCAGGAACAGGGCCGCGAACATGCCGTACACGGCGCCGGACGCCCCGACGACGGGCTGCAGCGGGTCCGAGACCCACAGTGCGAACACCGCGCCGCCCACGGCGGAGAGCACGTAGAGGGCGAGGAACCGCCACCAGCCCAGCGCGGGCTCGAGCACGCGCCCGATCACCCACAGCGCGAGCATGTTCAGCAGCAGGTGCGTGGGACCGGAGACGTCGTGCACGAGCGCGTAGGAGGCCATCCGCCACGGCTCCATGCCGTACGGGGACGTGTAGAGCCCGGCGTACCAGAGCGCCTCGGTCACGCCGGACGCCTGATCCCGGGTCAGCCACTGCGCCGCGTAGACCACCACCGTGACCGCCAGCAGGATCCAGGTGACGGGCGAGGCGGCGAAGCCCGTCCGCCGTCGGGCCGGGACCGTCGCGGCGGCGCCGGGCGGGGCCGCCGTCGGACCGGGACCGGCCACGACGCCGGACGCACAGTCCACGCAGACCGGTCCGGCCGCGGAGCCGGGACGCTGGCAGTCGAGGCACGCGGGGCGCCGGCAGACGGCGCAGCGCACATACGCGGCACGGCCCGGATGCCGCGGGCACACCGGGGGTGTGCCGTCCGCGGAGTCCGGGCCGTGCGGGTCAGAGGGGGTGGTGCTCACCGAGGGGCTGCTCAGGCCTCGTCGATGTCGATGGACTCGATGACGACGTCCTCGAGCGGGCGGTCACGGGGATCGGTGGCGACGGCGTTGAGCTCGTCCACGACCTTCTGGGAGGCCTCGTCCTTCACCTCGCCGAAGATGGTGTGCTTGCCGTTGAGCCAGCCGGTGGGCACGGAGGTGATGAAGAACTGCGAGCCGTTGGTGCCGGGGCCGGCGTTGGCCATGGCCAGCAGGTAGGGGCGGTCGAACTGCAGCTCGGGGTGGATCTCGTCGCCGAACTGGTAGCCGGGGCCGCCGATGCCCATGCCGAGCGGGTCGCCGCCCTGGATCATGAAGTCCTTGATGATGCGGTGGAACACGGTGCCGGAGTACAGCGGGGCGCCGTTGTTCTTCTCACCGGTCTGCGGGTGGGTCCACTCCTGCTCGCCGGTGGCGAGACCCACGAAGTTCTTCACGGTCTTCGGGGCGTGGTTGCCGAACAGCTCGACGACGATGTCGCCGTGGTTCGTGTGGATGGTCGCGGTGTGCGTCTTGTTCGCCATGCGCCCCATTGTTCCATCCGCGGCGGCGGGCCGTCCGGATCCCGCCGTCCGGGGGCGGGTCTTCCGCGATCGGCGTACGCACTCCCGGCGTGCCGGGACCCGTGCCACGGCGGGGGTCGGCCACTAGGCTGGGCCTCGAGGACCACCGCGTTCAACGACCATCCAGAACTCACGGGAGGCATCACATGGCTCGCACGACCCTGCACGACGAGATCCAGCACGACGGCGGCGCGAACGCGTTCGTCGCACGCCAGGCGGAGAACCTGCGCCACTGGGCCGCCCCGAAGGTGGAGTCCACCCGCGCCTGGAGCGAGGTGGCGGCGGCCTACGGGCTGATCGGCGGCTCCGCCGCGGCCGAGGAGGGCCGTCGCAAGGCCCAGGACGCCAAGGAGGAGTACGGCCCCGTCGTCGAGCGCGGGGCGCGGAAGGCCGGTGAGGCCGTCGCGCACCAGTACGGGCTGCTGGCCCCCGCCGTCGCCAAGGGCGTGGACACCGTCCAGGACTTCCTCGAGCACCTGCAGGCCCAGGCGCAGGACGCCGGCCACGAGGTGCAGCAGCAGTTCGCCGCGGCGCGCAAGGACGCCGAGAAGGCCGCGAAGAAGGGCCGCCGTCGTGGGGGCCGCAAGGCCACGCAGCTGCGCCGGGACGGCCGCCAGACCGCCAAGGGCCTGCGCAAGGACGCGAAGAAGGCCGCCAAGGGCGCCCGCAAGGACGCGCAGCGGTCCGCCGCCCTGTTCAGCGACCGTGCCGGCCAGGCCAAGGACGCCGCCGCGGCGGGCGGCCTGACCCTCGCCGGCCTCCTCGCCACGGGTCTGTCCGCACTGCAGGAGCAGGGCGGGAAGGTGGCCCCGCAGGTGCAGGCCCGCCTGGCCGACGCCGGCGACTACGCCCAGCGCCGCAAGGAGGAGGTCCTCCCCGTGGCCGCCGCCCGCCTGGCCGACGGCGCCGCGCACGCCCGCAAGACCGCCCACGACGTCGAGGTCCCGGACGCCCTGGAGCAGGCCCTGATCAAGCTCACCGGGGACAAGGCGATCGTGAAGCGCCTGCGCAAGGGTGCCGAGCAGTACGCCGGCGCGGCCGAGAAGGACCTGAACCGTGCCGCCGGTCGCCGGGCCTCCCGCTCGGGCGGCCGCGCCTGGATCGTCGCGGGCATGGCGGCCGCCGCCGCCGGCGCCGGCTACGCCCTGTGGCGTCTGACCAAGCCGGTGCAGGATCCGTGGACCGCCCCGGTCCCGGGCCCGATCACCGCGAACATCCCGGTGGTGGAGGCCAACAACCCCTATGCCCAGCAGCAGAAGGTCGTGGCCGAGGCCGGCTCGGCCGCGGCGGGCCAGGGCGTGCGGGTGGACACCGCCACCCCGGACCCGGTGGCCGCCGCCAACGCGAAGGTGCTGGGCGTCCAGCCCGGGCAGCAGCGCTGACCCGCTCCCCCTCGCCCTGAGCGGACGACGCCCGGCCCGCGCCCCCTCGGTCCTGCCGAGGATGCGCGGGCCGGCGCGCGTCCGGGCGCAGGTCGGGGCGGGAGCCGGTGGGTCGCCGTCGAACGGGGCGCGGGCCTTGTCCGCCGCCGGGAGCACGCGGGAGGCTGGGACCGCCCGGGATCCCGACGCCGGGCGGAGGAGTGATCCGCATGAGCACGACCCTGACCCTCTTCGGCCACTCGGCCGTCCGTCTCGAGAAGGCCGGCCGACGCCTCGCGTTCGACCCCGGCGCGTTCAGCGACGCGGCGGTCCTGGACGGCGCGGACGCCGTCCTCGTGACGCACGGCCACCCGGACCACGTGGTCCCCGAGCAGCTGGCCAGGGCCGTGGCCGGCACGGAGGCGCACGTGTGGGCGCCACGGGATCTGACGGGGCCGCTGGCGGAGGCGGGACTCGACGCCGGACACGTGCACACGGCCGTGCCCGGGGAGACGTTCGAGGCCGCCGGCTTCCGGGTGGAGGTGCTCGGCGGGGAGCACGCGGTGATCCACGCCGAGGTCCCGCGCCCGGTCAACGTGTCCTACCTCGTGGACGGGGCCGTGCTGCACCCCGGCGACTCGTTCACGGTGCCGGACGCCGACGTCGAGGTGCTCCTCCTGCCCGCCGCGGCGCCGTGGTTGCGCATCGCGGACGTGGTGGACCAGATGCGGGCCATCGCGGCGACGCACACCCGCCCCATCCACGACGGCATCCTCAGCGAGGACGGCAAGGGCGTGGTGGACGGGGTGCTCTCGGGGCTCGCCGAGGGCGTGACCGACTACCGGCGTCTGGCCCCCGGGGAAGCCTGGACGTTCTGAGGCGCGGGGAGGCGGCCCCGGGCGGCCGACCCGGGGCCGGTCACCAGCTGAGGGTGATCTCCAGCTCGGCGTCGCCGTCGTCCTCGACCTCGAGCTCCACCTCGAGGCCCACGCGGTCCGGGACGGTGACGACGACGTCGCGGCCGCCGTGCTCGATCCGCACCTTGTTCTGCCGGGAGAGCTGGTCGGCGAGGTCGCGCAGGCGTGCGGCGGCCTGCTCGCGGCTGAGGGTCTGCTGCTGCTCGTGCTCGAAGAGGTCCTTGCCCATGGCACCGACGGTAGTCGGTGGTCGGGGTGCGCGCGACGGACGGGCCCCGGCGCGGCCGACGCCGGGGCCCGTGCGGGTCAGCGGGACGCGGCCGGGGCGAGGGCGGGATCGTCGTCGCGGTGGATCTCGAAGCCGGGTGCCCGGTAGGTGGGCTCCCGGCGCTTGAGGGCGCGGATGACGAGCAGGGTCACCGGCACGATGAGGATCTCCACGAGAGTCTTGTACGCGAAGCCGGTCACCGTGTAGTTCGCCAGTTCCAGCAGCGAGATGGTGCCGGCGTAGGCGATGGTGCAGAAGATCAGGGTGTCGAAGAACTGGCCGACCACGGTCGAGAGGATGAGCCGGAACGCCACGTGCCGTTCCCTCATGCGCTCCTTGAGGCGGACCACGATGGACGCGTTGAGCAGGGAGCCCACGAGGAACGCGACGAAGCCGGCCACGGTGATCCGCAGCATGGGCGCGAGGGCCTGGTCCCACACCTCGAAGCCCTCGACGGGCGTGGTCCAGGAGACCACTGTGTAGGTGAGGGCGGCGAGCACGAGCATCGCGAAGCCGAGGACGATGGCGCGGCGGGCCCGGCGCCAGCCGTACACCTCGGCGAGGATGTCGCCGACGATGTACGCGAACGGGAACAGGAAGGCGCCGCCGTCGAAGATGAGGGGGCCGCCGTCGTAGAAGAGGTCCGAGATGACCGGGACGGTGGGGCCGTAGAAGAGCTTGGCCGCGGTGACGCCGGAGAGGATCAGGAGGGCGATGAAGACGCCCACGAAGATGTCGTAGTAGCTCGCGGGCACCCGGGCGTAGGCCGGAGTGCCCTGCCCAGAGGCGGGTCGGTCGGGGGACGGGGTGTCGATGGTGGTGTTCACCGGACCATCCAACACCACACACGACGACGGCGGGCACGGTGGGCGGGTCCGTCCCCGCCCTGGGCAGACGAAAGGGCCCGGGAATCTCACGACTCCCGGGCCCTTCTTCGGTGGAGGCAAGAGGACTCGAACCCCTAACCCCCTGCTTGCAAAGCAGGTGCGCTACCAATTGCGCCATGCCCCCGTGAGGACCGGTCAGTCCTCCGGAGCCGGCTCGACGCCGTCGGCGTCCTCCGGCAGGTCGTCCGTGGCCGTGGCCGTCTACCCGCTGGCGTTCTACAGCTCGATGCACTGGGCCGGCGTCGCCATCGGCTCCGTCGTCTCCCTCGCCTCGGCTCCCCTGGCCTCCGGGCTGCTGGAACGGATCGTGGAACACCGACGCCTCAGCCGGTGATGGATGCTCGCCGCCGCCCTGGGCGTCACCGGCGCCGCTCTGCTGTGCCTGTCCCAACTCGACCAGGAGGCCGCATCGTCGACCGCGACCCTCGCCGGCGTCCTGCTCGGGCTGGTCGCCGGCGCCACCTACGCGACGTACTCCTGGGCGGCGCACCGCCTCATCCACGACGGCATCAGCCGGGCGGCCTCGATGGGCGCCGTGTTCGGTGCGGGCGGGGCGCTGCTGCTGCCCGTCCTCGTCATCACCGGAGCGCCCCTGATCGCCACCCCGCAGGCCTTCGCGGTGGCCGCCTACATTGCCCTGGTCCCGATGTTCCTCGGCTATGTGCTCTTCGGCTACGGCCTCACCCGTGTGCCCGCCAGCACCGCGACCACGATCACCCTCACCGAGCCGGCCGTCGCCGCGATCCTCGCCGTCGCCGTCGTCGGCGAACGCCTCACCCCCGTGGGCTGGACCGGCCTCGGCATCATAGCCGCCGTCCTCTTCATTCTCGCCCTCACACCTACCAACACGACCGCAGACCGGCACGGCCGCACGCCGACGACCGAAGCGATCCAGCCCTCGGCCGCACAACGAAAGTGAAGCGCCCTGGGTTTCGTTCCGACCTACTTCCTCAAGGAGGATCGGATCATGCCCCAGAAGTACACCCCCGAGTTCAAGGCAAGAGCCCTGAAGCTCATCGAAGAACGCGTCCGCGCCGAGCAGTGCTCCGCCTGGGTCGCCTGCACCGCCGTTGGCGAAGCCCTCGGCGGGATCTCCCCACACACCCTGCGGAACTGGTGGAAGCAAGATCGCGTCGATCAGGGCGAGGCTCCAGGGCTGAGCACCGCTGAAGCCGAGGAGATCACCAAGCTGCGCAGAGAGAACCTCGAGCTGCGCCGCGCGAACGAGATCCTGCGCAAAGCCTCAGCTTTTTTCGCAGCGGAACTCGACCGCCCCACGACGAGATGATCCGGTTCATCGACGAACACCGCGATCAATTCGGGGTCGAGGCCATCTGCCGCGTGCTCAGCGCGACGGAGTGTGGGTTCATCACCTCTCGCGGCTACCGGGCCGCGAAGAGACGGCCTGCCTCCGAGAGGGCTCTACGAGACGAGCTCCTCATCGAGGAGCTCGAGCGGATCCACGCGGAGAACTACAGCGTCTACGGGGTCCGGAAGATGCACCACGCGATGCGCCGCGCCGGGTGGGAGATCGGCCGGGACCAGGTCGCCCGACTGATGAAGCTCGCCGGCGTGGAAGGGGTGCGGCGCGGACGTACGCCGGTCACCACGAGGCCGACTGGTGAGCCGGATACCCGCCCTGACTTGGTGGAGCGGCAGTTCACCGCGGATGGCCCGCATCAGCTCTGGGTCGCTGACATCACCTACGTCAGGATCCTGGCCGGGTTCTGCTATGTCGCGTTCATCACCGACGTGTACTCCCGGCGCGTCGTGGGATGGGCGGTCTCGGGCAGCCTGCACACCGCAGGCCTGCCCCTGCTGGCCCTGGAGCACGCGCTGGTCTCCACCGGCGCTACCCGCGGGCGGCAGGGCCTGATCCACCACTCGGATCGGGGAAG
>NZ_JBVFVY010000033.1:0-12185 GCF_055522295.1 Micrococcus sp. CS26 | reverse complement strand
GCGTGCGCGCCCTGCCCGGCCCGGACCGCCCGACGCTGCAGGCGGGAGGCGTTCAGCTGGTCGAGGGTGAAGACCGCCAGCGAGAGCCAGATGAGCCCGAAGCCCGCCCAGCGGGCCGCGGGCATCTGCTCGCCGAGGACCGTGACCGCCACGAGGAACTGCAGGATGGGCGCCGTGTACTGCAGCATCCCGAGCGTGGTCAGCGTCAGGGAGCGGGCCGCCGCCGAGAACAGGATGAGCGGAACGGCGGTGAGCACGCCGAGCCCGGCCATGAGCCAGAAGTGGCCGGGCCCCTCGGTGACGGTGGTGAGCAGCCCGGCCTGCGCCAGCAGCACGCTGCCCACCACGAACACGGGGATCAGCACCACGGTCTCGGCGGTCATCGCGGTCACCGCGTGCACGGGGGAGGGGAAGCGCTTCTTCACGAAGCCGTAGAGCCCGAACGAGGTGGCCAGCCCGAGCGCGATCCACGGCACCTGCCCCATCGCCGCGGACATCACGACGACGGCGGCCACCGCGATCCCGACGGCCACCCACTGGCCCCGCCGCAGCCGCTCCCCGAGGAAGAGCACGCCGAGCAGGACATTCACCAGCGGGTTCATGAAGTAGCCCAGCGACGCCTGGAGCACGTTGCCCGTGGTGACCGAGACCGCGTACAGCAGCCAGTTCACCGCGATGATCCCGGCGGCCAGACCCGTGGTGCCCCAGCGGCCGGGCGTGGCCAGCGCCGTCCCCAGCTCGCGCAGGCGGCGCATCACGGTCAGCAGCAGCAGGCAGAAGATCAGGGCGAAGCCGATGCGCACCACCACGATCTCCAGGGCCCCGGCGGGCGCGAGCACCGCCATGTAGAGCGGCAGCAGGCCCCACACGAAGTAGGCGGTGAAGCCGAGGGCCAGCCCACGCGGGTCATCGGCCGGGGCGGGGGAGACGGTGGGCAGGGCGCCGGTGTCGGGGGCGGCGCCGTCGGGGGTCACGCCGGGCCGGACAGCGGGGGAGGAGGGGCTCACGCGGACCACTGTACGGTCCGGGTGAGCACTCTCACCCAGGTTCCTCCCGGTCACGGCGGTAGACTGGGGGGTCGATCCCGCGCGCCGGTGCCGGGCCTTGCCCCGCGCTCCGCCGGCGTGCCCCGCCGTCGTCGAAAAGGACCCACCCACCGTGACCGTTCGCCCTGACCGCCCGTTGCGCATCGCCATCATCGGTGCCGGACCCGCCGGGGTGTACACGGCGGACATCCTGACCAAGGAGGAACGGGACTTCCGGGTCAGCATCGACCTGTTCGACCGGTACCCGGCCCCGTTCGGCCTCATCCGCTACGGGGTGGCCCCGGACCATCCGCGCATCAAGGGCATCGTCACCGCCCTGCACAAGGTCATGGACCGCGGGGACATCCGTTTCCTCGGGAACGTGGACTACGGCACGGACCTGAGCCTGGCGGATCTGCGTCGGCATTACGACGCGATCGTGTTCTCCACCGGGGCCGTGCGGGACGCGGCCCTGGACGTTCCCGGGGTGGAGTTGGCCGGCTCGTTCGGTGGCGCCGACTTCGCGTCCTGGTATGACGGGCACCCGGATGTGCCGCGGCACTGGCCGTTGGAGGCCACGCAGGTGGCGGTGATCGGCAACGGGAACGTGGCCCTGGATGTGGCCCGGATCCTGTCCAAGCATGCCGAGGACCTGCTGCCCACCGAGATCCCGGACAACGTGTACCGGGACCTGGCCGCCTCCCCGGTCACGGATGTGCACGTGTTCGGCCGGCGCGGGCCGGCGCAGGTGAAGTTCACCCCGCTGGAGCTGCGGGAGCTGGCGCACTCCCGGGATGTGGACATCGTGTTGTACGAGGAGGACTTCGACTTCGATGAGGCCTCGGAGAAGGCGATCGAGGAGAACAACCAGGTCCGCACCATGGTGGGGACGCTGACGAACTGGCTCATGGAGCAGGAGGACCGTCAGCAGAGCGCCTCGCGTCGGCTGCACCTGCATTTCCTCCAGGCCCCCGAGGAGTTCCTGGACGAGGACGGCGACGGCCGGGTGGACGGCCTGCGGATGCGCCGAATGGAGCTGGACGGTTCCGGTGGGGTCCGCCCGACGGACGAGACCGTGGACTACCCGGTGCAGGCGATCTACCGGGCGGTGGGCTACTTCGGTTCGCCCGTGGAGGGGGTGGAGTTCGATGAGGTGCGCGGGGTGATCCCGAACGCGCAGGGCCGGGTGCTCGACGCGGACGGTGCCCCCGTGCCGGGCCTGTACGCCTCGGGGTGGATCAAGCGGGGCCCGGTGGGCCTGATCGGGCACACCAAGGGTGACTCCCTGGAGACGATCAAGCATCTGATCGAGGACGAGCCGGGGCTGTGGACGGCCCAGGAGCCCTCCGAGGAGTCGGTGATCGAGCTGCTCGAGTCCCGTGAGGTGCCGTACACCACGTGGGCCGGCTGGCATGCTCTGGATGACCACGAGAAGTCCTTGGGTGCGCAGGCGACGGAGGCCGGTCCGGTGGCGCGGGAGCGGGTGAAGGTCGTGGACCGGGAGGAGATGACCCGCATCTCCCGCGACGGGGCCTCCGTCCCGACCGCCTGATCCGGGGCGGGCCCTGGCCGCCCCGGCGCTAGGCTTCCGGGGTGGCCCGCCTCCTCGTCGACATCACCCCGCTGCGGGTCTCACCCGCCTACCGGCGGCTGTGGCTCGGCAACACGCTCGCGTACGTGGGCACGCAGCTCACGCTCGTGGCGGTGTCCCTCGAGGTGTTCGCCCTGACCGGCTCCTCGTTCGCGGTGGGCCTGCTCGGCCTCGCCGCGCTCGTGCCGCTCGTGGTCGCGGGCCTGTACGGCGGCGCGATCGCGGACCGGCACGACCGCCGCCGCGTCGCACTGACCTCGTCGGCCGTCATGTGGCTGACCACGGTCGGCATCGCCGCGCAGGCCTGGGCCGGGCTCGAGTCGGTGCCGGTGCTGTACGCCCTCGTGGCCCTGCACTCCGGCGCGTCCGGCATCAACCAGCCCACCCGCGGCGCGATCATCCCCGCGCTCGTGGGCCTGCCGCTCGTGCCGGCGGCGAACGCGCTGAACATGATGACGTTCTCCGTGGCCCTGATGGTCGGCCCCGTGCTGGGCGGCGTGCTCGTGGCGGCGGTCGGCTACGCGTGGACCTACTCGATCGACGTCGTCACCTTCCTCGCCGCCCTGTACGCCGTGTGGCGGCTGCCGTCCCTGCCGCCGCAGCGGGGCGAGGCCGCGGCCGCCTCGGGGACGCGCGGGGGCCTGGCCTCGGTGGTCGAGGGCCTGCGCTTCCTCGGCTCGCGACCGAACCTGCGGATGACCTTCCTCGCGGACATCGTGGCCATGACGACGGCGTTCCCGCGCGCCCTGCTGCCCGCCATCGGCGCCGTGGTGCTCGGCGGCGGTGAGGCCGCCGTCGGCGTGCTGCTGGCCGCGATGGCGGCGGGCGCGTTCCTCGCGGGGCTGTTCTCCGCGCCGTTCACACGCCTGCATGCGCAGGGCTGGGGCGTGTACGTCTCGATCCTCGTGTGGGGCGCGGCGGTGGCCGCGTTCGGCGGCGTGGTGTGGTGGGCGCAGTCCCTGCCCGACGGCGATCCCCGCCTCACGCTCGCGTTCGCCCTCGCCGCGCTGTGCATGGCGGTGGGCGGGGCCGCGGATTCGCTCTCCGGCGTCTTCCGCGGCTCGATCCTGCAGTCCGCGACCCCGGACCACCTGCGCGGCCGGCTGCAGGGCGTGTTCGTCGTCGTGGTGGCGGGCGGGCCGCGCCTGGGCGAGCTGCTCACCGGCGGCGCCTCCGTGGGCCTGGGGGAGGGGCCGACCCTGCTGGCCGGCGGTGTGCTGTGCATGCTCGGCGTGACCGCGCTGATGCGGTGGGAGCCCGGCTTCCTGCGCTACGACGCGCGGAACCCCACACCCTGAGCGGGCGCGGGGTTCCGTGGCGGGAGGCTGCGAGCCCGCGACCGCCGAGGAGCGCCGAGCCAGACGTTTCTGCCCGTGAGCCAGATGATTCTGCTGCAGATCGGGCCGCGAAACCGCCGAAACGTCTGGCTCGCGGCAGCCTGAGCCGCCGTCCACGGGAGCCACCACGACGACGG
This sequence comes from Micrococcus sp. CS26, assembly GCF_055522295.1. Classification (NCBI taxonomy): domain Bacteria; kingdom Bacillati; phylum Actinomycetota; class Actinomycetes; order Micrococcales; family Micrococcaceae; genus Micrococcus; species Micrococcus sp. CS26. The sequence goes on along the minus strand of NZ_JBVFVY010000033.1, from coordinate 8,095 downwards.
CGGCCGGCGGGTCAGCGGTCGCGGTCGGCCTGGAGCGTGGCCGGCACCGCGCCGCCCAGGCGCGTCCAGTGGCGGACGAGGTCCTCGTCCGGGGCCGCCTGGAGCGTCTCGCGGGCCGCCTCCTCCGCCTTCTTGATGCGGCGCTCCAGATCCTGGTCCGCGCCCTCGTAGGCGGCCGCGTGCCGGTGGGAGCGCAGCGATCCGACGTCCTCCGTGCGACGCTCCACCACCGCGAGCTGCTCGGCGATCGCGTCCTGGTTGGCGCGCTGGGCCTTCAGGTTCGCGGGGGCGAGCACCTGGGCCACGAACCCGTGGTCGAGGAGGAGGCCGCGCGGGGCGGCGATGCCGTGACGCAGCGCGAGGTCCACATGGTCCTCGAAGGTCAGGAGCATGGCGGCCTTGGTGAACTTCAGGTCGTCGACCGGGCGGCCGTCCACGCGGGCCCGGGCCCGCGCCCGGCCGATCGTGGTGTCGGCGGACCACACGGCCCCGCGAGGGTCGATCAGGTACAGCATGGGGACTCCTGGTGGGCTCGGAGGGGAGACGGCGTGCGGATCAGCGGAAGTTCACGAACTGCAGGTCCGCGTCCTCGAAGTCCTTGAGCATCGCGATGACCGACTGCAGGTCGTCGCGGGACTTGGAGGACACGCGCAGCTCGTCCCCCTGGATCTGGGCCTTGACGGACTTGGGGCCCTCGTCGCGGATCAGCTTGGTGATCTTCTTCGCGGTGGGCTGGTCGATGCCCTCCTTCATGGTCGCCTCGATGCGGTACTCCTTGCCGGAGGCGAACGGGGCGCCGGCGTCGAGGGACTTGAGGGAGATGCCGCGCTTGACGAGCTTGGACTCGAACACGTCCTTGACGGCCTTGACGCGCTCCTCGGAGGAGGCCTTCATGAGGATCTTCTCGCCGGAGAAGTCGATCTCGGCGCCGACGCCCTTGAAGTCGTAGCGCTGGGCGATCTCCTTCTGCGCCTGGTTCAGGGCGTTGGACACCTCCTGGCTGTCCACCTTGCTGACGACGTCGAACGTGGAATCGCTGGCCACGGGTGCTCTCCTTCAGGGTCTGCGGACGGGGCGCGCCCGTCGTCGACGGCCACTGCGGGGCCGCGCGGAGCGCTCTGCGGGCCAGCCTACCGGGGACGACGGACGCGGTCCCGGGCCGATTGGCGGCGTGGCGCGGAGATGCTGTACAGTGGACTCTCGCCCGACCGGTGCGGTCGTCCTCGAGACGTCCGGCAGCCGCCGGGTGGCACGGCAGATTTCCCGAGCGGCCAAAGGGGGCTGACTGTAAATCAGCTGGCACTGCCTTCACTGGTTCGAATCCAGTATCTGCCACCGGAACGAAGACCCCGGGACCGTACGGTCCCGGGGTCTTCTGCCGTCCGGGGCCGTGGCACACCCCGCGTCCCCGCCCCGGGAGGTGGCGGCCTCCCGCCAGGCGACGTAGCCTGCCTGTGGTCCGTGTCACACCCGATGCCCTCCGCGGTCCGGCGGCGGCACGGCCGTGCATCGTGACGCCGTGCGGCGTCGCCCGACCGTCCGCGAGGAGCGCCCGATGACCGAGTCCACCGCCCCCGAGTCCTTCACCCAGGGACCGACCGACGTCGAGCTGCTCGAGCAGACCCTGGCCCAGAACCTCGACGACACCGCCCGCCGGTTCGCCGACCGCGCCGCCCTCCTGGAGTGTGGACCGGACGGGGACCCTGCCACCGGACGCACCTGGACCTACGGGCAGCTGCGGGAGGAGTCCGTGACGGTGGCCAAGGCGCTCATGGCTGCGGGCTACGAGGCGGGGGACCGGATCGGGATGTGGAGCCCCAACGTCGCCGAGTGGGTCTCGCTGCTCTACGGCGCGGCACGCGCCGGCGTCATCCTCGTGAACCTCAACCCGGCGTACCGCGCCCACGAGCTGACGTACGTGGTCGAGCAGTGCGACATGCGCGGGCTGGTGGTGGCCTGCGCGGACGCACGCATGGACCCGCCCGCCACCGCGCGGGCCGTGGCCCGTGAGTCGGCGCCGCACCTGCGGCAGCTGATCATGCTGCCGGCCGGGAGCGGCGAGGACGCCTACGCCCACGTGCAGGACGGTGACGTGGCCGGCCGGCACGCCGCCGATCCCGTGGCCGAGGGCACGTGGGCCGCCTTCCTGGCCGGGGCCGCGCGGGTCTCGGACGAGGACCTGGCCGCGCGCGAGGCCGCCACCCGGCCGGCGGACCCCGTGAACCTGCAGTACACCTCGGGCACCACCGGCTTCCCCAAGGGCGTCACGCTGACGCATCGCAACGTGCTGAACAACGGCTTCCACATCGGCGAGCTGCTGGGCTACACGGAGGAGGACACCGTGGTGATCCCGGTGCCGTTCTTCCACTGCTTCGGCATGGTGATCGGCGTGATCGCCACCGTCTCCCATGGCTCGCTCGCCGTCATCCCGGCGCGCAGCTTCGAGCCGGTCTCGGCGCTGCGGGCCGTCGCCGCCACCGGCGCGACGAGCCTGTACGGCGTGCCGGCGATGTTCATCGCCATGCTCGCCCGGCCCGAGGCGGACGAGCTGGACCTGACGACGCTGCGCACCGGCGTGATGGCCGGCTCCACGTGCCCCGTCGAGGTGATGAAGAAGGTCATCGACCGGTTCCACATGTCCGAGGTCGCCATCTGCTACGGCATGACGGAGACCGCGCCCGTGTCCACCATGACCCGCCGCGACGACTCCCTGGAGGTGCGCACCCAGACCGTCGGCCGCACCATGCCCCACGTGGAGACGAAGATCGTGGACCCCGCCACCGGTGAGGTCGTCCCGCGCGGGGCCACGGGCGAGCTGTGCACCCGCGGCTACTCCGTGATGCTCGGCTACTGGGACGCCCCCGAGAAGACCGCCGAGGTGCTGGACGCCGACGGCTGGATGCACTCCGGCGACCTCGCCTCCATGGACGAGGACGGCTCCGTGCGCATCGAGGGCCGCATCAAGGACCTCGTGATCCGCGGCGGCGAGAACATCTCCCCGCGCGAGGTGGAGGAGTTCCTCTACACCCACCCGGACATCCAGGACGTCCAGGTGGTGGGCGTGCCGGACGAGAAGTACGGCGAGCAGCTCATGGCCTGCGTGATCATGAAGGACGGCGTCGAGCCGCTCACCGTGGACGCCGTCCGCGAGTTCGCCACGGGCCGGATCGCGCACTTCAAGATCCCGGCCTACGTCCGCGTGCTCGACGCCTTCCCCATGACCGTCTCCGGCAAGGTCCGCAAGGTCGAGCTGCGCGAAGAGGGCGCGAAGGTCGTCCAGGCCCAGGCCCACGCCCAGGGTGCGGGCTGACGACGACCGTCACCCTCAGGCGGCGGGCAGCGGGAACACGTCCCAGATGGTGCAGACCGCCTCGGGGGCGGCGCCCAGGATCGTGGCACGGTACGTGGTCGACCACGCCCGCGGGTCGGCGTCGCGCAGGCGCCACGTGCCGTCCGCGAGCACCGCGTCCACGAACGCGGAGGTGTCGGCGGGGCTGCCGTCCTCGTGGACCAGGGGGCCGCGACGCAGGGCTTCACCCAGGTCGCCCGCTCGGCCGACGGCGTAGAGCGCGGTCTCGTCCGTGTCCAGCACGAGGCCGCAGTCCTCCTCGAAGGCGGTGATCCAGGCCATCGCGTGCCGCATGGCCTCGTCCGGGTCGGGGTGGCGGGTCACGATGAGCACGGAGCCGCGCTCGCCCGGACGCAGGGAGCCGGGCGTGCCGGGGCCGTGCGGGTCGGGTTCGCGCGGGGCGGCGGCGGTGTGCGGGCGGGGCTCGAAGGCGGTGGTCATGGCGGTCTCCTCCCGGGTGGGGACTCATCAGGGTCCCGGCGGCGCCGCACCGGTCGGAGCGGCATCGCCCACGCTAGGAACCCGGGGCGGGCGGCCGGCCGGACCCGGCCGGGGCTGGGGAGGACACGCCGGGAGCAGCGGCCTGTGCAGGAGCGGAGGGGTCGCGCGGACGCGCCGGCACGGCCTCGGCCGGCCCGGCGTCGCGTCAGTGGGCGCGGTGGTCGGCCGGGGCGAGCTTGGGCCCGAACGCCTGCTTGCGCTCTCCGGAGAGCCCGATCATCCGCACCACCCGCTGCCGGTGCCCGGCCCATGGCGCGAGCAGGCGGAGCATCCCGGCGTCGTCGGTCCGGCGTCCCGTGAGGACCTGCCCCACGTACTGCGCCAGGTGGTAGTCGCCCACGGAGACGAGGTCCGCCGCCCCGTGGCTGCGCTGCAGCGCCTCGGCCGTGGTCCACGGCCCGATCCCGGGCACCGACTCCAGGCGCCGGGCCAGCGCGGCCACCCCGGCCGTGTCCCCGGGGGCGACCGCGTCGCCGAGCCGGTCGATGCTCGCGGCCCGCCGGGCGACCTCCAGCATGGTCCGCGACTGGGAGGGCTGCACCCAGGCCCGCGCATGCCAGTCCCACGAGGGGATCCGCAGGACGGCGGCCGGGGTCGGCGGCGGCAGCATCCCCGGCGGCACCGGGCCGGGGGCGGGCCCGTCGTCGTCGATCCGGGCGGCCAGCCGCACGAGGGTGCGCCAGCCGTGCCGCGCCTGGTCGTGGGTGACCTTCTGCTCGAGCACGGCGGTGAGCAGCTGCCGGGACAGCGCGCCCGCCGCCGGCAGCCGCAGCCCGGCCCGCATCCGCCGCGCCTCGCGCACGTGCGGCGGCAGCGCGGGCGCGCCGGAGTCCGGCCGCAGCAGGGCGTCGAAGGCGTCCCAGCCGTCGTCGTGCAGGCCGAGCAGGCGTTCCACGCCGGCGACGGCGGCGCTCGCGCCCGCGCCCCACGCGCGGGCCGTCACCGCGGTGCCGCCCCCTGCGGCCTCCCGGACGCCGGAGACCAGCAACGACGTCGGCCGGCCCGGGCCGCCCGACGCCACGTCCGGGGCGGGGGAGCGCAGAGTGAGCCAGACGCCCTGCGGTGTGGCGCGGACCGTGGGGTCGGCCGCACCGCGCTGCAGGGGGCGCAGGGTGAGCGCGACGTCCACGGGGACGGGCACGCGCACGCGGCGCTCGGCGTCCGGGGCGGTCATGCCCGCACCGTACACCCGGGCCCGGACAGGACGACGTCGGCCGTGACGGCGCGCACGCCGGGCGTTGCCCCGCGTGTCCGGAGCCCTCCTTCGGCGTCCGGCCCCTGGCGTAGCGTGGGGTGCGTGAGTGAAAAGACCCCCGCGCCCACCCCTGCGCAGCCCATGCAGTACGCCGAGAACGTCCTCGAGCTGATCGGGCACACCCCGCTCGTGAAGCTGCACTCCGTGACGGAGGGCATCGAGGCCACCGTCCTGGTGAAGGTCGAGTACCTGAACCCCGGCGGCTCCGTGAAGGACCGCATCGCGCTGAAGATGATCGAGGAGGCCGAGCGCGAGGGCCTGCTCGGCCCGGGCGGCACCGTCGTGGAGCCCACCTCGGGCAACACGGGCGTGGGGCTGGCCCTGGTCTCGCAGCTCAAGGGCTACCGCACCGTGTTCGTCACCCCGGACAAGGTGGGTCAGGAGAAGCGGGACGTGCTCAGCGCGTACGGCGCCGAGCTCGTCGTCACGCCCACCGCCGTGGACCCGACGTCCGAGGAGTCCTACTACGGGGTCGCCGACCGCCTCGTGCGGGAGATCCCCGGGGCCTATCAGCCCAACCAGTTCTTCAACCCCGCCGCCCCGGCCTCCCACTACGAGACCACCGGCCCCGAGATCTGGGAGGACACGGCCGGCCGCGTCACCCACGTCGTGATGGGCGCCGGCACGGGCGGCACCATCACGGGCACCGGCCGCTACCTCAAGGAGGTCTCGGCGGACCGCCCGTCCGGTCCGGTCCGCGTGATCGGCGCGGACCCCAGCGGCTCGGTGTACTCCGGCGGCGCCGGCCGGCCCTACTTCGTCGAGGGTGTCGGCGAGGACATGTGGGTGGACAACTACGACCCCGCGGTCCCGGACGAGGTCATCGCCGTCGAGGACGCCGAGGCCCTGGCCATGACCCGCCGCCTCGCCGCCGAGGAGGGCCTGCTCGTGGGCGGCTCCTCCGGTCTGGCCGTCGTCGCCGGCCTGCGCGCCGCCCGCGAGCTCGGCCCGGAGGACGTCATGGTGATCGTGCTGCCCGACTCGGGCCGCGGCTACCTCGCCAAGATCTTCAACGACCCGTGGATGGACGAGCGCGGCTTCGACTACGACGTCCGCGAGACCGTGCTGCCGGCGTGGGCGCGCGGGCGCACCCGCTCGGCGGTCCCGCAGATGGACGACGACGGCGCCACGGGGGCCGCCGGCGGGGCCGGCACGCCCGTCGAGGTGCTCGAGCACGCCGACGCCGAGCCGGCGACCCGCGCGGGCGCCCCCGCCGAGGCCGACCGCTGGTCCGCGACGGCGGGGGAGCTGCTGACCGAGAAGGCCGACCTGTTCCCGGGCTCCGTGCCCACCCTCGTCACCGCGGCCCCGACCACCTCGGTGGCGGACGCCGTGGCGACCATGAACCGGTACGGCGTCGACGCCCTGCCCGTGATCCTCGAGCCCCGGCACGACCTGCGGATCGGCGAGGTCCGCGGCACCGTCTCCTCCGCCGCGCTCGCGGACGCCCTCGCTGAGGGGCGGGCCACCGCGCAGACCCCCGTGGCCGACGTCATGGGCCCCGTGCTGCCCTGCCTGGGGGCGCGCACCCCGCTGCGCGCCGTGGCCCGGCGCCTCGCCCAGGACCCCGTGCTGCTGGTGCTCGAGGCCGGCCGCGTCCAGGGCGTCGTCACCCTGCACGACGTCCTCGCCCACGTCACCGCCTGAGGCCGGCCGCACCGGCCGCGCCCGCCCCACCCGACCCGATCTCTCCGAGGAGGCTCCCGAGATGACCGAGCAGAACGTCCACGAGGACCCGCACGCCACCACCCCCGACACCGGCGCCGAAGACGCCGCCGCCCACCCCCAGGGGGGAGGCTTCGGCACGCGCGCCGTGCACGCGGGCCAGCACCTGGACGAGGTGTTCGGCGCCGTCGTCCCGCCGATCCACCTCTCGAGCACCTACGCGCCCACGGCCGTCGGCGAGCTGCGGCGCGGCTACGACTACGGCCGCGGCACCAACCCCACCCGGGACGCGCTGCAGGAGCAGCTGGCCGCGCTCGAGGCCGGCGTCGACGAGTCCGGCGCCCCCCGGGCCACCGGCCTCACGTTCGCCTCCGGCCTGGCCGCGGAGACCGCGCTGATCATGGGCGCGGGCCGGCCGGGCATGACGATCGTGCTCGGCAACGACGTGTACGGCGGCTCCTACCGCCTCATCTCCCGCGTGCTCGCCCCGTGGGGCGTGGAGCACGTCGTCGTGGACATGGGGGACGCCGAGCAGGTCGCCGCCGCCGTCGAGCGCGCCGCCGCCACGGGACCGGTCATGGTGTGGCTGGAGACCCCGTCGAACCCGATGATGAAGATCTCCGACGTCGCCGCGGTCGCCGAGGCGGCCCACGCGCACGGCGCCCTGCTCGTGGTGGACAACACCTTCGCGACGCCGTACCTGCAGTCCCCGATCGCCCTCGGCGCGGACGTGGTGGTGCACTCCACCACGAAGTACATCGGCGGCCACTCGGACGTGATCGGCGGGGCGCTCGTGATCCCGGACGCCGCACTCGCCGAACAGGTGAAGTTCCAGCAGTTCGCGGCGGGGGCCGTGAACGGGCCCATGGACGCGTACCTGACCACGCGCGGCCTCAAGACGCTCGGGGTGCGCATGGACCGCCACCAGGCCAACGCCCAGGCCGTCGCCGAGTGGCTCACCGGCCGCGCCGAGGTCTCCCAGGTGCTCTACCCGGGGCTGCCGGACCACCCCGGCCATGACCTCGCGCAGCGCCAGATGCGCGGTTTCGGCGGCATGGTCTCGCTGCGCCTGTCCGGCGGCGCCGCGGCGGCCCGCCGCGTGGCCGAGTCGACCCGCCTGTTCCAGCTCGCCGAGTCCCTGGGCGGCATCGAGTCGCTGATGAACTACCCGGCGGAGATGACCCACGCCTCCGTGGCCGGCACCGAGCTGGCCGTGCCGGACGACCTGCTGCGCCTGTCGGTGGGCATCGAGGACGCCGAGGACCTCGTGGCGGACCTGGAGCGGGCTCTGGGCAGCCTCTGACCCGCCGACGTCCGCCAGAGGT
>NZ_JBVFVY010000032.1:0-12699 GCF_055522295.1 Micrococcus sp. CS26 | reverse complement strand
GCGGCGCGGCGACGGGCGACCTCGGCGGCGCGCTCCCGGCCGGCTCGCAGGCGCGCCCGCCGGCGCTCCTCGGCTGCAGCGCGGCGACGTGCGGCCTCCGCGGCCTTCTCCGGGTCCCGCCCCGGGGCGGGGAGGATGCGCTCGACCGTGCCGACGAGCGGATCGGCGAAACGGGCGAGGTCCGGGCTGCCGAGGCGGTCCAGGATCTCGCTGAGGTCCCGGCGTGGGCGCTGTTCGGCGGGAGCGCCCGGAGTGCGCAGGCGGTCCATGGCGCGGTGCACGTCCGCGCGGCGGTCCTCGCGCACGCGGCGCTCGGCGGCGGTCTCGGGTCGGCCCGAGCGCAGGGCGCGCTCGTGACGGCGCAGATCGCGGCGGGAGATCTCCCCGGGCGCGGCCAGGGCGCGGCGGGGGCGCGCGGCGGGGGCACGCGTCGCGTCGTCGTCGGGACGGGGCGCCGAGGCGCCCCGGAGGCGCTCGAGGGCGGCGCGGGACTCGGAGGACGCGTCCTGCATGCTCACCCCTTCCGGCCCCGGCGACGGTGGGCCATGATCCCCGCGATCATCAACCCTGCAAGGGTACCGAACACCATGCCGACCACCGCGGACGCCCACCACGGCAGGCCGGTGGCCCGGCCGGTGATCCAGCCGAGCCCCACCATGGACCCGGACCACGCAAGCGAGCCCGCCCCGGACAGCCACAGGAACACGGGCCAGCGGATCCCGCCGATCCCGGCCGCCGCCATCGACGCCGTCCGCCCGCCCGAGACGAACCGCAGCACGGACAGCCCCGCCAGGCTGCCCGCCGGGCCCACCCGCACCAGCAGGCTCCGGATCCCCCGGTGGATCCGACGCCACCACGCCCAGCGGTCCAGGCGGTCGGCGAGGCCGTGGCGGAACAGCGCGTAGAGGCCGACGTCCCCGGCCCAGCAGCCCAGCCACGCCGCCAGCACCGCGGCCACGGGGGAGACCCGGCCCTCGGCCGCGAGCGCCCCCGAGCCGATGACCACCACCTCCGACGGGACGGGTGGGATCGGGGCGTCCAGGGCCACGAGCAGCGCGGTGAGCGGGTGGAACCACACTCCGAGCGCGTCCATCAGGGCGGCCGGGTCCCCGCCCGTCACCGCGGTCGCTCCTGCAGCTCAGCGGGGGAGGTGAACTCCCGCTCCTCGCCCGTCACCGGGTCCGTGAAGCGCAGCGACCGGGAGAGCAGCTGCAGGGGACGCGTGACGTCGTCCGGGGCGAGGTCGAGCAGGTCCGGGTAGAACGGGTCGAACGCGATGCCCAGGCCCAGGGCGGCCAGGTGGATGCGCAGCTGGTGGGTGCGGCCCGTGCGCGGGGTGAGCCGCAGGTGCGCCACGCGCCGCCCCGCCAGCGTCCCGGCGGAGACGCCGACGCCCAGCAGCTCCACCCGGGACTCCGCGTTCGCCCCGGCGTGGGGCCGGTTCGACCGCCGGGTCCGCACCGGCGCGCCCGCCCGGCGTCCCGAGGCGGCCGGCGGGATCTCCTCCACCACGGAGCGCAGGATCCCCTTGTCCTTGCGGATCCGGCTGCGCACGGTCAGCGGGAATCGCCCCAGGACGGGGTCGGCCGGGGCGCCGGGGCGGCGGGCGCCGTCGTCGGGGGCGTCCGGCAGGAGCGCCACGGCCTCGTAGGTCTTGGCCACGGCACGCCGCTCGAAGAGCAGGTGGTAGGCGCCGCGGGTGGCCGGGTTCGCGGAGAACATCACGACGCCGGCCGTCGCCCGGTCGAGCCGGTGCAGGGGCACGAGGTCATCGAGGCCGAGCTCGTTGCGCAGCCGCACCAGCGCGGTCTCCTGGACGAAGCGGCCGCCCGGGGTGGTGGGCAGGAAGTGCGGCTTGTGGATGACCACGAGGTGCTCGTCGCGGTGCAGGAGCGTGTGCGTCACGGGCAGCGGGGCCTCGTCGGGGACGTCCCGGTAGTACCAGAGGTCGTCGTGCACGCCGAGCGGCGTGTCCGCCGGGATGGGGGCGCCGTCCGCGGCCACGACCTGCCCGGAGGCGAAGCGCCGCCGGATGCCGTCCGGGTCCACGTGGCCGAAGCGGTCCAGGACGTACTCCTGGACGGACGCCCAGGGTCCGGAGGCGGGCAGGCGCAGGCGGGTCGCGTTGACGCCGTTACGCAGGGGAAGGGGGGAGGGGACGGCCACGTTCCCGATTCTCCCAGGAGGGGAGGACAGGGAAGCGCGGCCGTCGTCGCGGGCGGCTACGGCGTCGCGGAGTGCGACTCGGGGGAGGCCGGCTCGGCCAGCGTGGTCGCCAGGTCCCGCTTGCGGATCTTGCCGGTGGCGGTCTTGGGGAGGCTGTCCACCACGACCACCTCGCGCGGGTACTTGTACGCCGCCAGGGAGACCTTGGCGTGCTCGATGACCCCCGCCGGGGTCACGCTCATGCCCGGCCGGGTGCTCACGACCGCCACCACCTCGCTGCCGAGGGAGGGGTGCGGACGCCCCACCACGGCCACCTCGGAGACCGCCGGGTGCGTGGCGATGACCTCCTCCACCTCGCGGGGGTACACGTTGTACCCGCCGCGGAGGATGAGCTCCTTCTTGCGGTCCACCACGTAGATGAACCCGTCCTCGTCCCGGTACCCCATGTCCCCGGTGCGCAGCCACCCGTCCACGAGGGTGGCCGCCGTGGCCTCGGGGTTGCGGTAGTAGCCCTTCATGATGGTGGGGCCGCGGAAGAGCAGCTCCCCCACCTGGTCCTCCCCGGGGCCGAGCAGGTGTCCCTCCGCGTCCACCACGCGGCACTCGGTGCCCCACAGCGGCTTGCCGATGGACATGACGCGGCGCTCCTCCCGGGAGACGTTCACCGCCACCGAGCTGGTCGACTCGGAGAGGCCGTACCCCTCCAGGATGGTCGCCCGCGGGAACTTCGCCTCGAAGCGCCGCAGCACCTCCTGGGGCAGGGCCGAGCCTCCGGAGACCACCTGGCTCACGGACGAGAGGTCCCGCCCGGTGTCGGGGTCCTCCACCATGCCGATCAGCATGGTCGGCACGGCGGAGATGCGGGTGATCCCGTGGCGCTCCACCAGGTCGAGCGCGGCGGCGGCGTCGAAGCGGGGGAGCAGGACCATGGTGCAGGCGTGGCGGACGCAGATGTTCAGCACGCTCGTGAGCCCGTACACGTGGAAGAAGGGCAGCACGGCCAGGACCACGTCGTCGGGCCGGATCGGGATGCGCGCGCCGGAGACCGTCGTGTTCATGTAGATGCCGAAGTGGGTGAGCTCGGCGCCTTTGGGGGGGGCCGGTCGTGCCGCTCGTGTAGATGATCACCGCGGTGTCGTCGGCCTGGGTGGGGGCCATGTCCACCGAGGGGCCGGGGGCCAGCAGCTCCGCGAAGTCCCGGGTCCCCGCGGGCCGCTCCCCGGCGCCCGTGGAGACCACGTACACCGTCGGACCGCCGTCGGACCCGCCCGCCTGGGCCGCGCCCTTGACCGCCGCCTCGGCCGCCGTATCCACGGTGATGAGCACGGCCGTGTCCGAGTCGGACAGGTGATGGGCGATCTCGCGCGGCGTCAGCAGGGGGTTGAGGGGGACCATGACGAAGCCGGCACGGACGAGGCCGAAGTAGGCGAACAGGAACTGCGGGATGTCCGGGAGCTGCACCGCCACCGAGGTGCCCGGGGCCAGGCCCAGCCCGCTGAGGTTCGCGGCCACCAGGTCGGCGGCGGCGTCCACCTCCGCGTAGATCCAGGCACGGTCGCCCAGGATCACGCAGGGGCGGTCCGGGTGCTCGGCGGCGCTCTCGCGCAGGAGCACGGAGATGTTGAACGTCATGACGCGTCCTTTCCCGGGCGGAGGAGGAAGAGCGAGTCCGACACGCAGGCCGGCTTCGCCACTCCCTCGATCTCCACGGTGGTGGTCACCATGGCCAGCGCCCCCTGGGGGCCGCGGTCCAGGCGGGTGAGCTCGGCGCCGGCGCGGATGCGCGCGCCGACGGGGGTCGGATGGGGGAAGCGGACCCGGTCCGATCCGTAGTTGACGACCATGGCCATCCCCTCCACCCGGTAGATCTCCCGCACCATCGAGGGCAGCAGCGCGAGGGTGAGGAAGCCGTGGGCGACCGTCGAGCCGAAGGGTCCCCGGGCCGCCCGCTCGGGGTCCACGTGGATCCACTGGTGGTCGTCGGTCGTGTCCGCGAACAGGTCCACCTGCTCCTGGGTGACGGTGCGCCAGCGGCTGTGGCCCAGGTGGGTGCCCACGGCCCGCTCGAACTCGTCCAGTCCGTCGAAGGTCTGCATGGCGTTCTCCTCGTGGGGGGCTCAGGCCTTGGGTCCGCCGGCCACGTAGAGGACCTGGCCCGAGATGAAGGAGGCCTCCTGGCGGGCGAAGAAGGAGGCCGCGGCGGCGATGTCCTCGGGGGTGCCGGTGCGGGCGACGGGGATCTGCTCCGCCGCCTTGGCCACGTACGTCTCGTAGGGGACGCCGATCCGCTCGGCGGTGGCCCGGGTCATGTCCGTCTCGATCAGGCCCGGCGCGATGGCGTTCACCGTGATCCCGAAGCGGCCCAGCTCGATAGCGACGGACTTGGTGAAGCCCTGGATCCCGGCCTTGGCCGCGGCGTAGTTCGCCTGCCCCCGGTTGCCCAGCGCGGACGTGGAGGAGATGTTCACGATCCGCCCCCACCCCTGCTCCGTCATATGGCGCTGGGCGGCGCGGGTCATGAGGAAGTGCCCGCGCAGGTGCACGTCCATCACCGTGTCCCAGTCCTGGGCGCTCATCTTGAACAGCAGGTTGTCCCGGAGCACGCCCGCGTTGTTGATCAGCACGGCGGGCGCACCCAGCTCGGCGACGACGGCGTCCATCACCTGGGCGACCGACTCCTCCCGGGCGACGTCGGCGGCGAAGGCGCGGGCCGTCCCGCCGGCCTCCTCGATCTGCCCGACGACGTCGGCGCACGCCTCGGCCGAGAGGTCGACGGCGGCGACGGCGAAGCCGTCCTCCGCCATGCGTCGGGCCAGGGCGGCGCCGATGCCGCGCGCGGCTCCGGTGACGACGGCGATGCGGGGCTCGGTCATGGGGTTCCTCCGGGAGGGTCGGTGCGGGTGCGGGTGCGGACGGGGCGGGAAGGACTCAGGACAGGCGCTCGATGACCATCGCCATGCCCTGGCCGCCGCCGACGCACATGGTCTCGAGGCCGATGTGCTTGTCGTGCTCGCGCAGCGAGTTCAGCAGGGTGGCGGTGATCCGGGCTCCGGTCATACCCCAGGGATGGCCCAGCGCGATTGCCCCGCCGTTGACGTTGAGCTTGTCCAGGGGGATCCCCAGGTCCTCGGCGGAGGGGAGCACCTGCGCCGCGAACGCCTCGTTGATCTCCACGAGGTCGACGTCGTCGATGCTCATCCCGGCCCGCGCCAGCGCCTGCCGGGACGCCTCCACGGGGCCCAGGCCCATGATCTCGGGAGAGAGGGCGGAGAGGCCCGTGGACACGATCCGGGCGAGCGGGGTCAGCCCCAGCTCGGCGGCGCGAGTGTCGCTCATGACGACGAGCGCCGCGGCGCCGTCGTTGAGGGGGCAGGCGTTGCCGGCGGTGACGGTGCCGTCGGGCCGGAAGACGGGGTTCAGCTGGGAAACGGCCTCGAGCGTGGTGCCCGCGCGCGGGCTGTCGTCCCGGGTGACCCGGATGCCGTCGGGCAGGACGAGCGGGGAGATCTCCCGGTCCCAGAAGCCGGAGGCCTGGGACTTCTCCGTGAGCTGCTGGGAGCGCACGGCGTACTCGTCCTGGGCCTGGCGGGAGACGCCACGCAGCTGCGCCACGTTCTCAGCCGTCTGGCCCATGGCGATGTAGACGTCCGGCAGCTCGCCCTCCTCGGCGGGGTCCGTCCACACGGGGGCGTCGCCCTCGGCCCGGCGGGCCGAGCGCTCCCACGCGGAGCGGAACGCCGGGTTGCGGGTGTCCTCGTCGGAGGCGCCGCGGTCCAGCCGGCTGGCCGACTCGACGCCGGCGGAGACGAACACGTCCCCCTCCCCGGCGCGGATGGCGTGGAACGCCATGCGGGTGGACTGCAGGCTGGATGAGCAGAAGCGGGTGATGGTGGTGCCGGGCACGGAGGGCAGGCCGGCCAAGACCGCGACCACGCGGCCGAGGTTGCCGCCCTGCTCCCCGCCGGGGGCGCCGCAGCCCAGGATGAGGTCCTCGACCTCGGCGCGGTCCAGCTCGGGGACCCGGTCCAGGGCGGCGGTGACCATCTGGGCGGCCATGTCGTCGGCGCGCAGGTCGCGGAGGGACCCCTTGCGGGCGCGGCCGATGGGGGAGCGGACGGCGGAGACGATGACGGCTTCAGGCATGGTGGTGCTCCTTCGGGAAGGGGGGCGGGGAGAGGGCGGGGAGGTCTCAGGCGAAGGCCGACACGCCGGTGATGGCGCGGCCGACGATCAGCGACTGCATGGAGTCGGTGCCCTCGTAAGTGTAGACGACCTCCATGTCCGTCAGATGGCGGGCGACGTGGTTCTCCAGCAGCAGCCCGTTCCCTCCCAGGATGTCCCGGGCCATGGAGGTCACCCGGCGGGCCTGGCGCGCGGCCGACATCTTCGCGAGCGAGGCCATCGGGCCGGTCAGGCGACCCTGGTCCTGCAGCTCCAGGAGGCGGAAGCACGTGAGCTTGATGTTGGTGACGTCGGCCAGCATGGTGGCCAGCTGCCCCTGGACCAGCTGGTGGCCGGCGATCGGCTTGCCGAACTGGACGCGCTGCCCGGCGTAGGCGACGGCGGCCTCGTACGCGGCGACGGCGTGGCCGAGCGTCTCGACGGCCACGCCGCCGCGGGTCGTGCTCAGGACGCGGTTGACGTCCTTGAAGGAGGAGCAACCGGGGAGCCGGTCCGCCTCGGGGATGCGCAGGCCGGAGATCACGATGTCCGGCTGGAGGATCGCGCGCTTGCCGATCTTGCCGGTGATCACGGTCGGCTCGAAGCCGGCGGGGAACTCCGTGTCCGGCTCCCGCTCCAGCACGAACGCCTTCACCTGGCCGTCGGCCACGTCGCGGGCGTAGATGACGATGACGTGGGCGTAGGAGGCGTTGCCGATCCAGCGCTTCGCGCCGTCGAGCACCCAGGTGTCGCCCTCTCGGCGGGCGGTGGTCTCGAGGGCCACCGAGTCGGACCCGTGGTCGGGCTCGGTGAGCGCGAAGGCGCCGATCATCTCCATCCGGGCCATCCGGGGCAGCCAGCGCTCCTTCTGCTCGTCCGAGCCGAAAGCGTTGATCGAGCCCATCGCCAGCCCGGAGTGCACCCCGAAGAAGGTGTTGAAGGATCCGTCCCCGCGGGCCAGCTCCATCGACACCAGGGCTCCGGCCATGCGGCTCATGCCGGGGCAGCCGTACCCCTCGATGACGGTGCCCGCCACGTTCAGCTCCGCCAGCTTGGGCACGAGCTCGAACGGGAACTCGGCGCGCTCCCAGTAGTCGTTGATGACGGGCATGAGCTCGGCGTCGACGAACGCGCGGACGCGGTCGCGCACCTCGCGCTGCTCCTCCGTCAGCTCGTCGTCGAGGAGGTAGATGTCGTGGTCGGGCAGGACGCCCGAGCGGGTCTCGCTCATGTCGGCTCCTCTGGGGGGCTCGGGTGGGATGGGTCCGGGTGCGGACGAGGTCTCCGCCCACCGTATGACCGGCGCCACAGTGGCACTATGGGCACGGAGCACAGAGTCGGTTGTGCAGCCAGGACACGAGTCCCGCCCGGCCGGACGCCGCCGGCGGGGGCGGCGAGGAGGACGGCATGGTGCAGGAGGCAGGGGTCCCCGAGGAGTCCGGGGACGCGGAGCGCCGTCTGCGGGAGGCCTGGTCGGCGCTGCTGGAGGACGCCGACCGGATCGCCGACGAGATCGCCGCCGCCACGCTGGGCGGCGACCAGGGCGGGGCGTGGTCCACGCCGGAGCTGCGGGCCAGGCTGCGTCGTAGCACGCGGGAGCACGTTCGTCGGGGCCTGCGGGGCCTGGCCGGCGTGCCCTCCGGGG
This sequence comes from Micrococcus sp. CS26, assembly GCF_055522295.1. Taxonomy (NCBI): domain Bacteria; kingdom Bacillati; phylum Actinomycetota; class Actinomycetes; order Micrococcales; family Micrococcaceae; genus Micrococcus; species Micrococcus sp. CS26. Next base: position 4,727 of record NZ_JBVFVY010000032.1, on the reverse strand, counting down.
AGGGCGCGGGAGGGCGCCTGGTCGACACGTGGCGGGCCACCGGCGTCGAGCGCGCCCGCCAGGGGGTGCCCCTGGAGACCGTGATCTCCACCTACACCTCGGGCAACCGGCTGCTCTGGGAGGAGCTGGGACGGCGGGTCCGCGAGGGCAGGCTCGACATCACGACCGAGGAGCTCCTCGAGGCGGGGCGCCGGCTGTGGGAGGACCTGAGCGTCACGGGCGAGGTCCTCAGCGCCGCCTACCGGCGGGAGACCGCGCGCCTCACCCTGCGCGACCTGCGCCGTCAGGAGGACTGCCTGGCCGGGCTGCTGGAGGGGAAGGGCGCGGACCCCGTCTACGCGGAGCAGGCCGAGGAGATCCTGGGCGTCCGGGCGACCGCCCCCCTCGCCTGCGTCGTCGCCCTCGCCGAGGACCCGGGGAGCGACGTGCTCCATCACCCCGAGGACCGCATGGGGCGACTCGGGGCGACGTCCCGCTGGGCTGTGCGCGAGGGGGCGCTCTACGGTGTCGTCGAGCCTCCCTCGACGGACGAGGAATGGCTCACGGAGGCGCTGGGCCCGCTGGTCGAGGGCCAGGTGGGAGTGGCCTGGGCCCGGCAGGGGATCCCCGAGACGGCGGCGGCGTTCCGGCTGGCGACGCGGGCGGCGCACACGCTCCCGCCGGGCGAGCGGCGGCTCGCCTGGGCCTCCCATCGGCTGCCGGAGGTGCTGCTGGAGTCCAGCCCGGAGGTCGCCGCGCTGCTGGTGGAGGAGGTGCTGGGACCGCTCCGGGCGCTGCCCGCGGACCAGCGCGCCACTCTGATGGAGACCCTGCGGGCGCTGCTGCGCCGCTCGGGCTCCGCGACCCTCGCCGCGGAGGACCTGATCTGCCACCGCAACACCGTCATCTACCGCACCAAGCGCCTGGTGGAGCTGACGGGGTGCAGCCTGCAGGACCCGCGGGGACGCCTGATGCTGGAGCTGGCCGTGCTCGCCGCAGACCGGGCCGGCGGGCCGGTCCGGAGGGCGCGGCCGATCAGTCCCTGACGGGGGCGCCCGAACCGGTGGTCTCGTCCGAGGAGGCGGGCCCGCGCTCGCCCGGCTCGAGGACCACGACCTCGTCGGCCGGCTCCGCGCGCCCCGTGGCGCCCTCGGCCGGGATGGCGGCGCCGACGTCGGCGATCACCGTGTCCAGCACCGCGCCCGAGGGCACCGTGCACTCGCCCAGCAGGATGCTCCCGCGCACCACGGCGCCGGCCTCGACCACCACGCTGGGGCCCACGACCGAGTCGGTCACCTCGCCCGCGATCCGGCAGCCGGGGCTGAGCAGGGAGCCGGTGACGGTCGCCTCGGGGGCGACCCAGGCCGGCGGAGCGGCGTGCGGATTGGTCAGCAGCGGCCAGCCTTCGGCAGCGACGTCCAGGCCGGTGCCGTCGAGGATCTCCCGGTGGGCGCGGACGTACGCGTCCAGGGTGCCGATGTCCCGCCAGTACCCGACGAGGCGGTGCTCCCGCACGCGCCCCCGCGCCACGAACGCCGGGATGATGCTCTCCCCGTAGTCGCCGAGGGAGGAGCCCACGGGGTCGCCGTCCTCATCGGTCTCGCCCTCGTCCTTGGTGGCCGCCTCGTCCTCGCCCGCCACGAGGTCGCCGACCACCTCGGAGAGCGCGGCGACGTCGAACACGAACACCTCGGTGGCCACGAGCGTGCCCGCCGGGTCCTCCGGCTTGTAGGCGTAGTCGGTCACGGCGCCGTCGTCGTCCACCTGGACGACGCCGAAGCGCGAGGGGTCCTCGTCCGTCTCGGTGGTGACCACGGTGAGCTCGGCGCCGGAGCGGGTGTGCTCGGCCAGCACGGGGCGCAGGTCCAGCTGGTACAGGTGATCGGCGGAGAGCACGACGACGGTCTCGGCGCCGAACTGCTCCAGCAGCGGCAGCTGCTGGGCGATCGCGTGGCCGTTGCCGCGGGCGAAGCCCTCCTCGGCGCGGCCCTGCGCGGGGGGCAGGAGCCGCAGGCCGTGGCGGGTGCCGTCGAGATCCCACGGCCGGCCGCCGGCCAGGTGCTGGTTGAGCGTGAAGGGGCGGTACTGCTCCACGACCCACACGTCCCGCAGGCGCGAGTGGGCCAGGTTGGACAGGACGACGTCGATCAGCCGGTACTGGCCCGCCAGCGGCACCATCGGCTTGGCGCGGGCCGCGGTGAGCGGCATGAGGCGGCCGCCGGTGCCGCCGGCCAGCACGAGCGCGACGACGGCGCCCTCCGGGTCCTTCGGGAACGGGTCGGCCATGACTTCTCCTCGGGTCGGGGGCGGGTTCAGCGTAGGGAACGGGGACGACACGCGGCCACCGTTGGGGCGCGTCCGGCTCAGCGCTGGCAGTGCGGGCACCACCACAGCCGCCGCGCATCGTCCTCGGGGGAGCCGTAGTCCTCCTGGCGGACGGGGCCGCGGCAGCGCAGGCACGGGGTGCGGTCGTGCCCGTAGACCCAGTACGACGGCGTCCCCCCGCCACGCGCGCCGGGCGTCCGGCCGGGTGCCGTGTCGGGTGACGGACCGGCCGGGACCAGCACCTCGACCCCGAAGGGTCGCGCCGGGTTCGGACGCACGCCCGTGGTCCGGCGCCGGGCGCCCGCGGCGGGGGCGGCGGGCGGGACGTTGGCGCGCAGCAGGTCCCGGGCGAGCAGCACGAGTCCGGCGACGTCCTCGACCTCGCCGATCGGCCGGTGCGGGTCGATACCGGCCAGCAGGAGGGTCTCGCAGCGGTAGATGTTGCCGATCCCGGAGACGAGCCGCTGGTCGAGCAGGGCCAGGCCGACCGGCCGCTCGGGCCGGGCCGTGAGCCGCCGCACGCCCTCGGCGAGCAGCGCGGCGCCGTCGTCGGGCGTGTCCCAGGCCGGGTCCAGCAGGTCGGGGCCGAGGTGGCCGAGGACGGCGGCCTCGTCGGCGGTGGGCACGAGGGTGAGCAGGCCCAGCTGGGCGCCGAGCACGCGGTGCTCCGCCGTCTCCAGCACCGCCCGCACCTGCCAGGCGGGGGCGCCCCACCGGGCGTCGATGGCCGAGACGAGCCAGCGGCCCTCCATCTTCAGGTGCGAGATCAGGGTGAGCGGACGGGCCCCGGGGCGGGCCGTGGGCGGGGTCAGCCGCATCAGCAGGTACTTGGCGCGCGGCAGGACCTCGGCCACCGTCCAGCCGGTCAGGTCCGCGGTGGCGTGGCGGGGCACGCGCAGATCCGCGTGCGTCAGGACCCGGCCCTCGAGCACGGGGCGGAGCCGGTGCGCGACGCGGACGAGGGAGTCGCCTTCAGGCACGGGCCGTCACCGGCTCAGGCCGCGTTGAGCTGCCAGGTCACGCCGAAGCGGTCCCCGACCCATGCGAAGCGGCGGGAGAAGCCGTCGTCGTCGGGCGGCATGCAGTCACGGCCGCCGCCGGCGAGGAGCGCGTCGTGGATGGCGTCCACCGCGGTGGCGTCCGGCAGCTCGACGAACAGGCTGATGGCCGGGGTGAACGTGAACCCGTGCGGGGTGAAGGAGTCGAAGAAGCGCAGCCGCTGGCCGGCGATCTCGAGCTCGCCGTGCAGGACCTTGCCCGCCCAAGCGGCGCCGCGCGGGGAGGATTCGTCGAAGAGGTCGCGGCGGACCTCGGTGACCGGCAGGTGCTCCACGAACGCGGTGAGGTAGGCGTCCATGGCCGCACCGGCGTCACCCTCGAACAGGAGGAACGGGGTGACGGAAGGGTCCGAGGGGTGCGGCAGGGAGTCCTCCAGGGCCTCGGGGGCGGGGGACGTGCCCGTGGGGGCGGTGCCCACGTCCTCGGGCGGGGCGGCGTCGATGCTCATGGGCCGAACCTACCCCCGGGCCCCGCCTCCGCGACAGGGCCACCCCGGGCAACGCGGGTTGAGTTGTCGCGGGTGTCCGACGGCGGGACCCGTGACAACTCAACCCGCGTTGCGGACGGGCGGACGGGCGTGGGTTCTCAGTTCCGGAACCGAATGCCCGATGGGCTCGAGTAGAACCCCGCGGCCAGCAGCGCCTCGGCCAGCGGCGTGCCGAGCACGGGCCCGCCGTTGACCTTCTCCAGGCTCAACCGCTCGGTGCGGCCGGTGCGCAGCGCCCACACGAGCGCCTCCGCCGCGGCCCGCAGCTCGCCCGGATCCTCCGTGAACGCGAGCAGCGTGCGCCCGCCGCGCTCCATGTAGAGCGCCAGCCGCCCCGCGATCAGCACGACGACGGCGCCCGCCTTCCGGCCCGGGCGATGGCCCGTGGGCACGACGCCGTCCGGCCCGGCCGGCACGGACGGCCAGTCCAGCGCGGCGCCGTAGGGATTCGCCGGATCCGTCGCGGCCAGGGCGAGCGCGAGCGGGGCGGTGTCGACGGCGGCGTCCTCCTCGTCCCGCTGGAACCCGCGCAGCCGGTCCACGACGGCGCCGGTGGAGAACTGCGCGCCGCCCAGCCCGTCGACGAAGTGGCCGCGGCGCACCTGGCCCGCGTCCTCCATCCGGGTGAGCAGCCGGTACTGCCCCGCGAATCCGCCGGGGACCTCCTCGGCCACCACGGAGCCGCGCGTGATCACGCCGTACCGGTCCAGCAGCAGCTCGGCGGTCGCGTGGGCGCGGATCGTGGGGTCCTGCTCGGCGGCGGGCAGCAGGGACCAGCGGCCGGCCGAGCGGGCCTGCTCGGCGGCCGAGAGCCCGACGGTCCCCGCCGTGAGGCCGGCCGAGCCCCGGGCGCCGCCCTCGGGCGAGGTGAGCCCCG